>CAZGRF010000133.1:3146-8719 GCA_964527825.1 uncultured Pirellulales bacterium | reverse complement strand
GTCCTTGTAGCCGGCCTCTGAGCGAAAGGTCGCTACCTCGACCTTCGCGCAGCGTAGCAGAACGATGACAACACCGAACTTGGCGCCCACGCTCAGCGTGCGGGAGAACAACTGCATCACGTCCCTGGGGCGGGCATCGGTGGCCACGTCGTAGTCTTTGGGTTTGCGGCCGAGCAGCATGTCGCGCACGCACCCGCCGGCCAGCAATGCCTGGAAGCCGTGCTCCTGCAGGCGCTTGACGATCTGGATGGCCGCCTGCCTATTCGTCATGACTTTGCGCCTGCAACAGAGTCAGCGACATGGTCCCCCAGTTCCGCCGATCGATAGCATGAAACGATCCATAGGCGTCCAATACGGACACGCCCTTCTCAGTCCTGATGACCACCACGCCCTTCTCTGCGATCTGACCGGCCAGCACATCGAAAAGACGAGCCAAGAGTGAGTCTTCGCCGACCTCGCGTGTTTTGGCGTAGGGCGGATCGACAAAGACCAAGTCATACTCACGACCCGTCGCATCAATCGGTGCGCCCACCCGGAAGGCATTGGCGCGGACCACGCGCGACTGCGCGACGAAACAGGCCTTGGCAATGTTCTTTTCGAGAAAGACCACGGTCCTCGGGTCTTGCTCGACGAAGGTAACGAAATCCGCCCCTCGGCTCAGGGCTTCCAGTCCAAGCGAGCCAACCCCACTGAAAAGATCGGCCACGTGCCGGCCGACAAGCAGATCGTAGTTCTGCAAAACATTGAAGAGCGATTCCTTGACCCGATCGGTGATCGGACGGGTGTCCTGCGTATTGGGACATAGCAGCGTCATGCCTCGTTTTGCACCGGCAATGATTCGCATGGGGTCCTCACCGGAGGTGGGCAGGTCGCGCAGTGGGACAAACCCCGCCGTACCTCACGCCAGATTCACTTGGCCCAGTAGTCAACCACCATCACTTCATCCAAATAAGGCCCCAGAGCCTCGCTCAGCTCCCGGTGGGCCGGATGCGGAAGGTATTTGGCCCGATCAGCCTCGCTGAGGAAAGTCACAACAAAGCAATGCGTGAATCCTCTCTGAAGGTTCTCTATGCTCACGTCGGTGCCCCATTCGAAGTCGTGGATGGCGTCGACCTTGCTGGGCAAGGCACAGAAGGCATTCTCCGCTCTGCGAATGTCGGCTGCGCTTGTCCCTTCGTTGAACTTGAGCAGCACGACATGGCGCAGCATTTGGGCTGGCGCCTCAGCCTGCGGCTGCGCGTGAGCCACCGCCTTGTCGTCGTAGACCCGTTTCGTCTCCTGCACACTGATGCACCCGCTCGCGAAAACCGAGAGTACCGCCAAACACAGAATATTCCGCGCCATTCGAGTCAACCTCCAAGAAAACCCTGACTATTTTTCCCCGCCAAGTGCCGGTGATTGTAGCACCGGCCTCGCACGCCGTCCATCGCAAACTGCCCATGCGAAGAGCGGTACGGGCCCACGATGACAGTCCGTTCCTGCTCTGGGGCAAGCGGATCGGCTTTCCCACGGGACGGCCCGTCGTCTTATCGGTCATTGCACGCACACAGAGGTGCGCGTGCCCCTATCCACATGCCTGCGTAGCAATAGCGGACGTGGTCAATCCCGTCCGAGAACAGGCGCTTGATCTTGCCAGGCCCATTTCCGGCGACGCCGCTGCGCCGGGGCATTCGTCAAGCCGCGGGGCCAAAGTGACGATAAGACGTATATGCGCCCCAGCGTCGGGGGACGCCCAATCGAAACCACACAGGGTGGGAGTACCAAAAACTGCAGGGCATCGGATGCCGGACGCCATGGTCGATGGGTTCGTGATGCGAAAACTGGCAACTGCCCTTCTACTGCTGTCTGCATCCGCCGGCATCGAGGTTCCGCTGTCGGCGCAGCCACGGGACCTGCTCGATCTGCCCTTGGAAGAACTGATGGAAATCCGCGTTGTCACGGGGGCCTCAAGGCTCCCCACCGAATCCGGCACGCCGTCGAGCCCGGTCACAATCATCACGGCCGAGGATATCCACGCCAGCGGCCTGACGAGTATTCCTGAGATACTTCGATTTGCTTGCGGCGTTGACGTACTGCAGGTCGAGCGGAGACGATATGCCGTAGGTGTTCATGGTCTGCATGAGACATTCTCGGACCGGACCACACTCCTGATCGACGGACGTCTTGCGGACAATCCCGTTTATGGCGGGCCTGATTTTCAGGGTCTGCCTTTGCTCGTAGAAGACATTGCCAAAATAGAGGTGGTGCGAAGCCCAGGCAGCGCCTCCTGGGGGGCAAACGCGCTTACCGGAGTAGTCAACATCGTAACCAAAAGACCGGCCGAGATTCCAGGCGGCATGGCCAAGACTACGCTGACGGAATTCGGCGACACCTACACACACCTGCGATGGGCCGAGGTTCGCCCCGACCGGAGTTGGCGACTTTCCGCCGGATACGAAGATGTCGAGAGCTCGGAGGACGCTATCGATGGGACGGCGCACTACGAGTCCGGCGTTCCCGCGTTGAATCCGCTGATGGGGTTCGACACCTTCGTAGCCAGAGATTTCTCCCGCAACTTGCGCATTGACAGTGAAGCCTTTTTCGACCTTTCCGACGCGACAAAGCTGTCCCTCGGTCTCGGTCATACTCACCTCGAAGCAGGTGACTACGAACTCGGCGGTTACTATCCGCGCGAGAATGACCGCGAGGACCACGTTCGCGCTTATACGAGACTGGACCGGCGTTTTGAAAACGGCGGCTCCGCTTCTCTCCAGTGGGCCGGTAAGTACTGGGACACGAACTGGCCCATGGCAACGCAATTGACGACGCAGCAGCACGAATTCGAGGCGCAGTATAACTTCACGCCTCGCAAGCGCCACCACACCAGCGTCGGTGCGAGTTTTCGCTGGGATCATCTCGACTCGAACCCTCCGGCAGACCATCCGGAGGAAGCACGGCTCGCGGGCACACCTCTCGATGAATACAATGCAGGGTTGTTCGCCATTGACCGATGGGCGCTGAGCGATCACTGGACGCTTGAAGGCCAGATCCGCGGCGATTCATATTCCGGCACCGGAGCCGATTGGTCGGGCCGTCTGACCGCTCTAACGAGTCTGGATCCCAACAAGAACCGCGTGCTGCGGTTCAGTGCGGCCAAGGCCTTCAGGGCGCCTCTCGCCGAGCTGCGAAAGGCCTCCAGCACGCGCATCCCGATGGGCGGCGGGCTCTATCTGGTCGGTTTGACGGCGCCGGACAGCCTGGACAACGAGCAGGTCTACTGCCTTGAATCCGGCTACACCGCCAAGCTGTCAAAGAGGCTCTCCCTGCAAATCGACACCTTCTACCAACGATTCGAGGGTCTCATCGGATACCGCCAGACCGCGAACCTGCTGGGCCAGCTCCTGGTCACTCCGGACAACATCGACGGGGCCAAGGCCTGGGGGGGTGACTTTGAACTTGCCCTCGATACATCCTGGGGCAGACTCGTGGGCTGGTATTCCTACAACGGTTTCGAGCGGGATCAATCCGGCCAAAACCTCCTGACATTCATGCCGCCCAAACACAAAGCGGGCCTGCGCTTTCGACGCCGCTTCGCATCGGGTTGCACCGTCAACTTGAACTATGCCTATGCCGACACGACCCCAGGCAGCCCTGTGGTAGGCAACAATGACGAGGACGCATCGCATCGCCTGGACCTGACCGTGTCGAAGACTCTCAGCAAGGACCGAGGAGAAATCATGCTCGGCGTGAGCGATCTGTTCGCCAGGGTTAACGACCCGGTCAGAGAGAGCATCACGTACACAGGGCATGAAGTCCCCGGCAGAACGTTCTTCATCAGTTTGCTCCTGAGGTTCTGATCTCGCCCATGAACCGGCACGATACAAAACATGGAGATAGCGAGCTGGCCGTGAAGAGAAGGATCGGCACAGCGATCGCCGTAGCGGCTTGGCTGTTCCTGTGGGCTGCGGCGCAGCCCGCCCGCGCCGACGACATCACCAGCCGTGAGTATCACGTCAAAGCGGCTTTCGTCTACAACTTCCTTAAGTTCGTGGACTGGCCGAAAGCCAAGATGGGTGACAGCAATGAGCCGATCGTCATCAGCATTATCGGTGACGACGTGTTCCAGGATGCCTTCGACGTGCTCGAACAGAAGACCGTAGATGGCAGAGAAGTCACAGTCAAACACTTCAAGGGCCTTGAGAGGCTGGAGAAGGCCGGGCAGAAGGATCCCTCCGGACTTCACCCTGAGATTGTGGCCATCAGGAAGTCCCACCTACTGTTTGTCTGTCCTTCCGAAAAGCAGCGCAAGGCGGAGATATTGAAGTCGGTGGAGGGACATAACATCCTGACCGTCGCAGATACCGAAGGTTTCCTCGAAGCCGGCGGCATCATCAATCTGCTCATGGAAGACGAAAAAGTCCGCTTCGAAGTCAATCTCACGACCGCCAAGCAGGCCGATCTCCAGATTCGATCCAAGCTCTTGAGACTGGCGAAGAGAACTTACCCACCCTCGGAGAAATGAAGCCGCGATCTCGGGTCTCTGCTGGCGTTGGCAGGGACCGCCGGCGTACGCGGCAAACCAGGGCGACACCTCCGCTGTCTGCAAGTCTTCGCGAGAGGACAAGTCACTCCGGCCGTTTTGAGTTTCATCTTGCGGACGCGCTGCATTCCCTATCAAATGGTGTGGCATTTGCCCCAGGTCTTGTCCCAGAGGTCAGCCTGGGACGCGCTTGTTGGCATAGTCTTGACTGTCCACAGTGTCTTTGAGAGGAACAGATCACGATGGAATCCAATGCCTCTAATTCAGACGCTGCTGGGTTGAATGTCACGACCCTGTCCGAAGCCAACCTGGGGCCCCACTTGTCGGTGGTCGAGAGAGTCGGCTACGGCCTGGGTGACACCGCCTCCAACATCCTCTATCAAGCATGGAGTTTCTTTCTCGCTAAATTCTACACCGACGTATTTGGCATCCCGGCCAAGCATGCGGCCACGATGTTCCTCGTGACGCGCATCTGGGACACGATCAACGATCCCATCATGGGCATGGTCGCCGACCGCACCAAGACACGCTGGGGCAAGTTCCGGCCGTATCTGCTGTGGGTGGGCGTCCCGTACGGCTTCCTGATTTATGCGATGTTCGTCACGCCCGATTGGGGTCCGAGCGCGAAGATCATCTATGCCTACGCGACCTACATTCTGGCGACCATGGCCTATACGGCCATCAACATCCCCTATTCCTCGATGATGGCGGTGATGACGCCAGACCCGAAGGAACGCACCACGCTGTCACAGTACCGCTTTTTCCTCGCCTTCGTCGGTATGATGCTCATTACCACATTCATGATGCCCCTGGTAAAATTCTTCGGGTCTAACCCTTCGTATCCGGGCTACAACGAAACGCTCGGCTATAGCCAGATCGTCGGTTATAAGACGACGATGGGGGTCTTTGGGGCCATTGCCATCGTGCTTCTCGTCATCACCTTCCTGACCACTCGCGAGCGCGTCCAACCACCGAAAGGCCAGAAGAGCACCTTCGGGGAAGACCTGAGAGACGTGTCCAAGAATATTCCCTGGATTGTCCTGTTCATTGCGTG
>CAZGRF010000133.1:0-3046 GCA_964527825.1 uncultured Pirellulales bacterium | reverse complement strand
AAGACCTGAGAGACGTGTCCAAGAATATTCCCTGGATTGTCCTGTTCATTGCGTGCGTCTTCTGGCTGACTCACAACATGATCCGCAACGGCTCTATCGCGTACTACTTTGATTACGTCGGCCCCGGCAACAAGACTCTCTTCAGCCTGGGGACAGGCGCCTTTCACCTTGACTTCGACCTGACCACGACGTTCCTGACCATAGGGACGGTGGGCATGATGGCGGGCGTGTTCATAAGCACGCCGCTCAAGAAACGCTTTGGTAAGAAGCCGCTGTCGATCTTCCTGGCCCTGGCGGGCGCGGCGTTGGGCGCCCTCTTCTACGTGCTTCCCCGGGACAACTTCGTCCTGCTTGGGATCTTCAACTTCCTCTGGTCGATTGTGGCGGGCGCTACGCCGGTCTTCCTCTTTGCGATGTTTGCCGACACCGCCGACTTTCATGAGTGGAAATTCGACCGGCGGGCCACCGGACTGGTCATCGCGGGTATCATGTTCGCCATCAAACTGGGTGTCGCCATCGGCGGGTTCCTGCAACTGCGACTGCTGGACGCATTCGGATATGAGGCCAACGTCGCACAGAGCCCTGAGGCCCTCCTGGGCATCAAGCTGCTGTTCAGCGTGATCCCTGCAGCCTTCATACTCATCTGCGGGATCACACTCTGCTTCTATCCCGTCACCGAGAAGCTGCTGGCGACGATTGAAGTGGACCTGAAAGAGCGAAAGAGCAAGGAGTAGAATGTTTGGGGGAATCCGCACCGTTGAGAGGTTGACATGACAGAGAAGG
This sequence comes from uncultured Pirellulales bacterium, assembly GCA_964527825.1. Lineage (GTDB taxonomy): Bacteria > Planctomycetota > Phycisphaerae > Sedimentisphaerales > Anaerobacaceae > JAFGLV01. The sequence continues at coordinate 2,263 of CAZGRF010000133.1, read as the reverse complement.
TTCCGAGCCAAGGCCATTTCACCCTGCCCGGGGAGGCGGGTTACGAAGATCTGACTCTGGAGTTGGCCAGGCGTTGGGGCGCCGACGCCATCCGCGACAGCGACGGGACGGTGCTCTCCGACAAGATCGTCGCGGCCGACTACGACATCTATTCGACGCTGTGCCTGGCGCGGGCCGACAACACCTGGGCCAAGGCCAACACCGACAAGCTCCAGCAGAACTACCTGATGAGCTACCCGGTGACCGCCGAGGGTGACACCGTCACCATCGACCCGATGGCCGGCTTCTTCCGCGAGCAGTTCAAGATCAACGCCAACGACGACCCCAAGCAATGGTGGCAGGTCTTCGACCGCACGACGGGGCAGGAAGTGCCCAAGGCCCAGTGGACGTTCGATCCCGGTCAAGGCGCCGTCACGGTCAGTGGCGCGACGAAATGGCACAAGTACACCGTCAACTTCCTGGCCTACCGCATCTGGGAAGCCATCTCGATGTACAACCACATCACCAACGACTGGGGTGACAGAGAGCACCAGATGCCGGTCGATCCCATCTATCCCGAGACGCAAGCCTTCATGCTCGACTTCCTCCAGCGCTGGCTGAGCGAGCATCCCCGGACGAAGATCGTGCGCTTCACCTCCCTGTTCTACAACTTCGCCTGGTTCTGGGGCGACTCGCCCGACCTGCGGTTCACCTATGTGGACTGGGGCTCGTACGAAACATCGGTCAGCCCCTACGCCCTGCGTCTGTTCGCCAAGGCCAAGGGCTACGAGCTAACCAGCGAGGACTTCGTCAACGACGGCGCCTACTGCTCCACGCACAACGTCCCGTCCCAACGACTGCGCGACTACATGGACTTCATGAACGAGTTCGTCGTCGGCTTCGGACGCCAGTGCATCGACGTGGTCCACGCAGCCGGCAAGAAGGCCTACATGTTCTACGACGATCACATCGTCGGCACCGACCCTTACGGCGAAAGGTTCAAAGACTTCCATCTCGACGGATTGATCAAGTGCGTGTTCAACGCCTTCGAGGTCCGGCTCTGCGCCGGCGTCACCGGCGTCAAGACCAAGGAGCTGCGTCTGCACCCCTACCTGTTCCCCACCGGCCTCCAGGGCGAGCCCACCTTCATGGAAGGCGGCGATCCCGCCCTGGACACCAAGCGTTTCTGGGCGAACATTCGCCGAGGGCTGCTCCGCGCGCCGGTGGATCGCATCGGCCTAGGCGGCTATCTGCACCTGGTCGAGGGCTTCCCCGATTTTGTCGATACGGTCGAACAGATCACCGAGGAGTTCAGGACCCTGCGCGGCTTCCACCAGAACGACAAGCCCTATACCGCCCCCGTCAAAGTGGCCGTGCTGACGGCCTGGGGCAAGCTGCGCTCGTGGGTCTACGTTGGGCACTTCGTCCATGGCATGGAGCTGTACGAAGTGACAGAGTCCCTCGCCGGCCTGCCCGTGGATGTCACCTTCCTGAGCTTCGATGACATCCTCAAGAACGGCATCCCGCACAACGTCCAGGTCATCCTGAACGCCGGCCGGGTCGGCACCGCCTGGACGGGCGGTGACTGTTGGAAGGACGAGAAGGTCATCGAGGCGATCACCGCCTGGGTCGCCTCCGGCGGTGGCTTCATCGGTGTGGGCGAACCTTCGGCCTGCACACGCACCGGTCAGTATTTCCAACTCGCGCATGTCCTGGGCGTGGACCGCGAAACCGGTTCGACCCTGGGCAAGCCCAAGCGGAAATACCACAAGCCGGGTCGGACGCATTTCATCCTTGAGGACAGCGACGACGATCTGGATTTCGGCAAGGACGTCGATAACATCTATGTCATCGAAAAGGACACACAGGTACTCGCGGACCGGGACGAGTCGCCACAGGTGTCTGTCCGCCAGTTCGGGAAGGGGCACGCTACGTATCTGTCAGGCTTCAAGTTCACGCCGGCCAACACGCGCCTGCTGCACCGCGCGCTGTGCTGGGCCGCCGGCCGTGAAGCGGACTTTCGCCCCTGGACGTGTAGCAACGTCCGCACCGATTGCGCCTACTACCCTAAGAGCAAGAAGCTCGTCGTCATCAACAACTCCGATGAGCCTCAACAGACGAAGGTCTTCGACGCCGAAGGCAACACGATGGACGTAACCCTGAAACCCTACGGCATCAGCATTACGACCGTGTGACACGGAAGACCGAATTGAGGAAATGGGGCAGGCCTTGACTCATCCTCAAACAGCCTATCTGGCAACGGTCACCCCAGGACTACTGTGAC
>CAZGRF010000132.1:0-8737 GCA_964527825.1 uncultured Pirellulales bacterium | reverse complement strand
AACATGGTCAAGGGCAATATCGGCACGGCCAGAGTGTATCTCGGCGCCCTGAGCAACACGCTGTTTCACCGTGGCTGGGCCAGGCAGTATCTGAGGCTGCTGGATTGTGATCCCAATCTTGCGACGGACGCACGAATACAGCACTTGCGGTCGATCGCGATGGATAGTGACTTTCCCTCAGTCATCCTGCCCCCTGAGACGATGCTTCAGCATTTGCTCACGAAGAACAGCGAAAACCGGATGGCGTTCGAGTACCTGATGGCCTGGTACCTCCTGAACAGGCAGTTGGCCAAGTTCACAGAGCACCTCGGCGAGTTCGGGACCCTTGGCTACGGCGCGCTGCCGACCCATTTCGAAGAAGCTGCGGTGGCGTACGTTTACGGAGCGAGAAAGCCGCTGTACCTGGGCGGTTATGAGCCCCGCGCCGATGTGCGCCAGCGCGCGGAGCATTTCGTCGGCATAATGAAACGCTACAACGGAGACAAGCAGGCCGCACTGCCCGAACTGGCAAAGTACCATTACGGCACCTATTTCTTCTACAATGTCTACGCGCAGCCGGACAGAGAGGGACAATTGATGCACGGACAATGAGTCAGATGGGAAAAAGCGAAAAGGCAAACACAAAGACAATCGGCATCATCGGCATGCTCGTGGTTGGCGCAGCAGTCTCTTATGTCGCTCTGCGTGGGTTTGGAAAGCAGACCCGACCGGGCGAACGATGCGATCTCGTGAACAGGCCGCCGAAGATCCGGCCCGACTACTGCGGCGTTACCATTCCGCCCAATATCGCGCCGCTGGACGTCTTGATCGAGGAGGAAGGCACAGGCTATTTCGTCCGCATCTCTTCGGCCAACGGCGAACCGATAGAGGTCTTCAGCAAAACGCAGGAAATCATCATCCCCGAAGGTTCGTGGCGTCGCCTGATCGGGCAGAACCGCGGAGGCCAGTTGAGCCTTGACGTGTTTGTTAGGTCGGGACCAACGGCTGCTTCCGGCGCGCAGGGGCAGCAGTGGAAGCGTTTTGACACGATCGCCAACACTATCGCGGTCGAAGACATCGACGACTACGTCATCTACAGGAGAATTCGGCCGGGACACTCGACCTGGCGCAACATGGGAATCTACCAGCGCGATCTGCGAACCTTCCACGAGAAGACAGTCCTGACAAACGAGAACCTCGGAGACTGGAGCTAGAACTGCCACTCGTTCTGCAACAACCGAACCGACAGAATGTCTATCGCGATCCGCAGCGGACCCTACGGCAGTCCGGCGCTGCTGATCGAGGGCGAGCACGTCACCAAGATCGCGACCAAGTTTGGGTACACCTCGTGGCATCCGAGCGGCAAGGTTGCGGCGTTCTCCGTGAACCAGGTCCACCTAGCTTTTCACTCGGCAACTAGCGAGATACGCGACGTGTTCGATTCCGACTCGCTGATAACGTATTACCGTGTAGACGCCAAGACGGTGGGAACCGCGCCGCCCCTGGCCCGGAAAGACAGGCTTGAGACCTATCCCACATGGTCGCCCGATGGACGCTACCTGTATTTCTGCAGCGCCCCGCGGATCTTCGAGGACCGCAACGAGGCCGCCAAGCATCTCGATCAGATCAAGTATGACCTCGTGCGCGTGTCCTACGATGTTGAGAACGACACATGGGGCCAAATCGAGACGGTGCTATCCGCCCAAGAGACAGGCCAGTCCTTCGTGCTGCCCAGAATAAGTCCGGATGGGAGGTGGCTGTTGTTCGTGACGTGTGACTACGGCTGCTTCCCTGTCTATCGCCAAAGCAGCGATTTATGCCTGATGGACCTTCAGGCATTTCAACAAACGGGCCGACCCGAGTACCGCCGCCTCGAGGCCAACAGCGATGCCAGCGAATCGTGGCATAGCTTCTCGAGCAACGGACGTTGGATCGCTTTCAGCAGCAAGAGGCTCAGCCACATCTTCACGAGGACTTATCTCGCCTATCTGGACGAACAGGGGACGGTACACAAGCCGATTCTGCTGCCCCAGAAGGACCCTCGGTTCTACGACTCGTGTCTCTGGACCTTCAGCGTGCCGGAACTGGTGATCGAGCCTGTGCACGTGCGAAAGGAAAAGCTCGCCAGAGCGATTCGCAGCGACGAGAAGATATCCGTCGAAATGCCTGTCACCATGGCGACGCCGCAAGCAGGAAAAGTCCCGGCGCAGAAAGAGCCTTTGCGCGAGTGAAGACGTCATCGGGGGCCCGGCGACTCGCTTCAGCACCCAGAGGTCGGTCGGATACCCGTATGCGCAAGGACCTTTCAGCAGCAAGCGTTCCAGCTTCCGACGCTGGCCCATCGTCAACTCGGGTTTGGTACCGGGACGAGGCTTGGCCTTCAAGCCGTCCGGTCCGGCTCGCTGATAGATCTTCGTCCATCGCGAAACGGCACCCGGGGCCCCCTTTTTCTCCCTTCCCGGCCGGCCTATCATTGGACGGGAGGTGTTGTGCCAAGGACGGCCTCGGACCGGGCGTCGGGCATGATCAGCTTGGCTTTGTTGGCACTCTTGATCGCGCCGATCAGTTCGCGTTGGGGCACTGTGATCGGCTTTATCGCCAGGGTCGGCATGGTGTAGGTGCGCAGGAGGGAGTCGTAAAACTCAGGATCGCGTTGGGGCAGGACGAAAGGCTTGCTGCAGATGGCATCGGGGCCGACGTAGGAAATGTACGGTCGATTGATCAACGGGCTAAGCCGTTTGCTGCTGAATACCACCCAGCGGCTGTTTGCCGACCAGCTCAGCCAGGATTCGCATTCATCCGAATTGAGGCTCAGTTTCTTAAAAGTGAATTTCCCGGTCGCTTCTCCCTCGCGGAGGTCGATGCCGTAGATGTCGCTGGTGTGGTCGTAGGCCGGCCAGCAGCCGTAGGGGATGCCGCAGACAAAGAGCCAGTGTCCATCCGGGCTGATCCGGGGTTGCGCCATGCTGAACCCCGCGTCGCGTACCAGCAGGACGGGTTCGGGCTCGCCCCATTCGTCTTCTTCGAGGTTGTACGAGATGCGCATCAAATCGTATTTTATGTCCTCGGGCGTGCCGGTCTGGCCGACCGGGACCTCTGATTCGGTCAATGGACATGCATTTGGAGCATTGCAGTAGTAGAGATGCCGGCCGTCCGGCGCCCACGTGGGGAAGGCCATCAGGCGTTTTTCATCGTGAAGACCCGGGATCTCTTTGACCGTTTTCGAGTTCAGGTCGAAGTATTCGATCCATCCTTCAAACTCAATGATGTCACGCATGTCGTTGCGCACGCTATGCAGCATTAGTCGCGGCATGTTGAATGAGGCTGCAACCATCGGCGCCTTGGGATGCCAGGAAACGAATCCGATTCGCCCGTCGATGGCGCCGGCAATCCCGTCGCTGATGACCAACACGCTGTTTCCGTGATGCGAGCTGCGGATCAGCACCATCAGTTGGTCGGGATCATTATCACGGAGCATGTGGCAGTGGCAACAGTCTCCTGAAAAGCGCCTGTTATCCAAAAACTGGGTTTCGTCGAAATTGCGCAGGTTACGCTGGAAAAGGCCCATCCGCGCCCAGGTATTGTGGGCGGGATGGACCTTGCGGTAGATCAGGAAGGGATCGATTTCCTCCGCGGCAACGTGGTTGGTAATGGTTGTGAATCGAGTCCATTGCCTGTTGGTTTGCGCCTGGATGTCAATCCACAGGTCGCCTCCCTTGTTGGCGGATAGCAGCTCGTGCCATGCAGCGGACGGCAAGAGCACGCGGCCGGACTTTGATTTCAATTCGATGGGCCTACCCTTTGCTCCGAAAATGCGGACCCGGTAATCGGAGGCCGGTTCCTGAATGATAAAATTGAGCGGGGCGATATTCGGCGGAAGCGTGATGCCTGCATAATCGGGTTTGAGGACGGGGGGACGATTGAGCTGGGCTGCTGAATCCTGGCCGGCCCTGGCTGTGCAAAGCCGGGAAAAGAAAACCAGTTGGAAGGCCAGCACAAGCCAGATAGTGGGCCGTTTACTCATGGAACAAATAGTAGAAGAAGTATGTATTGGCATATTTCGGCGCCATTCGGGAGCGGACGAGTGCTCGGTCCGATGCGCCTTCTTCTATGATCTTGCTCATTTCTTCGAAGCGTTTCCTCACCTTGGGGTTGATCCTGGGATCATCCGTCAGTTCGGTTGCGTTATACACTGCAATTTGCAGGGCTTCCTGCCAGAGCGACGGCAACTGCATGCCGGGCAAGTCGTTGATCCTCGGCAGATGTTGCAGGAAGTTCTTAAGGTCCCGCGTAAGCAGGTAATAAGTCATCATGTACTCAAAGGCCATCCGGTTGTTACCATTGGCAACGAGCAACAACGTCATCTCCTTGTCCACGGACAATGGCCCCACGACATCGATGTGACCCCTGCATTTCCGGAGGCGCTGGATTTCCAGGTCTGCGGCCAGGTTCGGGTCCACGTCCAACTTGGCCAAATACTCCTTTGCCCAAGCGGACTGAAACGGTATTTGCGACAGGCAATTCAGGTAGATCTTCCCTGAACTGGAATTTCCCAGCGCCAGGTTGATCATCGCCAACCGCTTGAGCAACGCCGGGCGTTCCCCGAACATCTCCATGGCTTCCGTCGAGTGATGCAGCGACATATTGACATATCCAAGGTCAAAGTAGATGTCGCTCTTGCGCCAAGAGGATGGAGGTTCCCGTTCAGCCAGCAGGAGATCCGCAGGGTCTTTGAAAATGGGCAGTTCCTTGACCAGATCGCCCGTGTGATAAGCCGCCTGGGCCGCAATGCACGCGATGTGCGCATTCCCCTCATGTCCTCTGGCGGCAGACCGCGCTTGGTCCCACATCCGCTGAGCCGCGTAATACTCCACGGCAAAAAAGGTGTGCATCGAGTCGTTCCAAGTTATGCGCACCATGGTGAAAACGCTTCCCAGCAGCAGCACAGTCCCGGCCGACCACGCCGCCGAGAGTGGAATACGTCGGATTCGCCTGATCCAACGGGTCGCGGCAAGACACATCGGGCCGCACACGGCCGCGCTCAAGTAGACGCCCCACATCAGCGTGGACGTCATGACCCTCTGGTCTGAAAGCCCAAAAGCACTGATCATTCTTCGAGTGGCATTCAGATCCAAATCACCTAACCCGGCAGGGATCATCAGGGATGCGCTTTCCCCGGGTGAGAGGCCGTACAGCAACATCCCCGCCACCAACGGAACGAGCCCCCCCCCGGACAGGAACATAGCTGCCCAGCCCCAACCCGAGCCGGCCATGATTTCCAGGAAGAGTGTCAGCGGAAGAAAGACCAGCAACGCGCTGGTTCCTGTGACAAACGCCAGCACGCCCAGAATAAGGAGGATCACAAGGCGCGCCCATTGGTTGCGGGGACGAACCACGCTTGCAAGCAAAGCGAAGTAGATCCCCAGGATGACACTCAGGGTTGCCGCCGGGAATGGGAAGCCGTTCGTCCAGGTGCCGAACAGAAGGAGACTCGGGACAGCGCACGCAAGAAAAGTGAGTCTTGGCAGGCGCGGAGATTGGGGAGTGGCTTCACGCTTCCAGGACTTGACCGCGGCGCGGAGCGAGGCCGCTCTCTGGAGCAATACGTAAACCCCAAGCCAGACTACCAATGCTTCCAACGATAACAGGAGTGATCCAAGCCAGGAAACAGAATAGGTTTGGCACAGAAAACTGGACAAATAACAAGCCAGCCCCCCAGGCTGTGACAGCGTGTTCCGGAAGAAATGGCTCGTGAGATAGAACTCCGGGAACCCGATAGTGGAATCTTGCATTGAATAAGTGAAGCTGACATTATAGGCGAACGCTGGGTCGATCCACTTCCATACAATCCAGAAGATCCCGGCAGTAATCACGAAAGCCACACTTGCGATGTGCCACACCGTATCAGCCCTGGGTTTCAATGAGACTTTCACCGGTGCTCGCGAGACACGCCTAGCCGGCGATCCCCTGGCCGAAACGGCTCTGGTCGCCAGAGATCGAGTGTGGCGCGTCTTGTTCGCCTTGCGGGGCTTGCGCTTCATCGGTACAGCCAAAGGGTCGTAAAGGAATCAGTCAATCATATCGTCATCCGGCATTTCCCACTAAATTGATGGGAAAGTTGATTTCCGCCAACAGGGATGATTATATTACCTGCTGGGATAGCAATTCAAGATAGGAATCATTGTGGTGGCGCGGCTTTCGATGGCTATGCATTTGGTTAGAACCCGAGGGTAAGTCCCGATTGATCGCCAAAGGCCCAACCGGCAGATCCTCCCGTTGGGCCGCACTGGAATAGCGCCACTGCGTCGGGGCGGTTACCAGTTGCCGCCGGATCGCCGGGACGCTACTCCTGAGAAGCCGCCGGACCGTACGCCGTAGGGGCGAATGATCATTCGCCCGCGCCGTCACAGGCAAGTCACGCTTCCCTTGCGGGTTAGCAATCCGACTTCCGGTACTCCCAACTCCCATCACTTGACGGGCGGTGTGTACAAGGCTCAGCCACATCTTCACGAGGACTTATCTTCCCTATCTGGACAAACAGGGAACGGTGCACAAGCCAATTCTGCTGCCCCAGAAGGACCCTCGGTTCTACGACTCGTGCCTTTGGACCTTCAGCGTGCCGGAGCTGGTGATCGAACCTGTGCACGTGCGAAAGGAAAAGCTCGCCAGAGCGATTCGCAGCGACGAGAAGATATCGGTCGAAATGCCGGTCACCATGGCCACACCTGATGCCGGCGGCGCCCTTCCGTGGAAGGAGCCTTTGCGGGAGTGAACACGTCACTGCGAGCTCGCCACATGATAACAGTCCCGTGGGCCAACCACAGACTTCTCCTGGCCTTTCTCGAAAAGAAACTGGCGGACGTGCGTGCACAGGTGGCACTTGTCGGCGTAGGCCTGCAGACGCTCATAGCCGAGCGACTCCGCTTGTTCGAGCAGGCCGTGAGGTCCCTTCTCGCACAGGATCCGGATGAACGCACTCTGCTGGGGACTGAATCGCTTCCAGATGTCTTCGAGCGGCGTTTCGCTGACGTTCCCCAGGATGATCCCGCTGCAGGTGCCGCTAAAGACATTGCCGTAAGGGTCGATGTGGATACCCTTGGCGCCGAGAAAGTCACCCAGGCAGTTTGCGTTTGCGAGGGCCTCCGCCGGCTGCGACGCCAGCAGACTCGCCAAACGCCCCGCCGCTCGCCCCGTGAAGCGAAACGGATGCGCGCGATACGCCTCGACATACGCTTTGTCACGCTCCGCCTGCGACCCGCAATCCGAAAGATGCTCTCTCCATCGAACCAGAACTCGCTCCGGCCCGAAAACCTCCTTTGCTATGGTCGCCAACAGACGAACTCGCTGAATATCAACGTACTCCTGGTGGAAGGGATCGACACTAACCTTCAGACGGCGCACGCCGAGATCGATGAGGGTCTGCAGGTGGTCTCGAACCAGCGCTTCGCCGGCGGCCCAGAAACCGTTGGTTTCGACCAGATCGACCGGGCCGAGATTCTGCCTCTTGCCTTCGGCGAGGACGTCAACGAGATGGTCCCAATGGAGAAAGGGCTCGCCGCCCGTCAGGTGGATCTTAGCCGCATCGCCCGCCAGGTGCCTGAGCGAGCGCCATGCCGTCATGCAGGTCTCGACGGGCATGAGCCCGCCCTTCTGAGGCGTGCAGTGGTAGTAGCAGAACTCGCACGCGGCGTTGCACCGATACGTCAGCAACAGCCCGGCCGAGCGCCATAGCTTGAACTTCGGCGCATCGCGAGACAAGGACCGGTTGTAGACGTTGTCAGACAAGGCAAGCATCGGATCAGGCCTCACGTCTCTGCGGTGCCTGCCGTTTTCTCTCCGAGCCGGAGAGTCTTTTCAGATAGACCTGCAAGACCGTGATGTCGGCTGGAGTAATGCCGCTGAGGCGGGAGGCGTGACCCAGGGTGGCCGGCTGGAAAGCAGCGAGTTTCTCTTTCGCTTCGATGCGCAAGTGCTCGATGCGCGTGTAGTCCAGATCCGACGGGATTCTCTTGTTGTCGAGGCTCTTCTGGAGCGCGACGCTCCGCTGCTGCTTGGCGACGTAGCCTTCGTACTTGGCATCGACAGCAACAGCCTCTACGATTGCGGATTTCAGATTCCCGATTTCGGATTCGAGACCGCAATCCGCCATCAACGACCCGAAATCCGCATCGGGCCGTCGGAGCAGGTCCCATAGGCTGCTGCCGTCGTGGCGCGCGGCACGCAGGAGACGGCGAAGCTTGTCGATATCCCATAGCTTCTTCTGGAATCGCTCGTAGCGGTCCTCACCGACGAGACCGACGGTATGGCCGATCTCGGTCAGACGCCGGTCGGCGTTGTCCGCGCGCAGGGCCAGGCGATGTTCGGCCCGCGAGGTGAACATCCGGTACGGCTCGTCGATGCCGCGCGTGAGCAGGTCATCAATGAGCACGCCGATGTACGCTTGGTCACGTCCCAGCACCAGCGGGTCGTGGCCTTGCAGTCTGCGAGCTGCGTTGATCCCGGCGACGATGCCCTGGCCTGCGGCCTCCTCGTACCCGCTGGTGCCGTTGATCTGGCCGGCGAGAAACAGGCCTGATATGCGCTTGGTCTCCAGGCTCGGCCGTAGTTGGAGCGGCGGGCAGTAGTCATATTCAATCGCGTAGGCGTAATGAACGATGCGTGCGTTCTCCGTGCCGGGCATCAGCTTGAGCATCTGCTCCTGGACGTCCTTCGGCAGCGACGTGCTGATCCCGTTGCAGTAGATCGTCGTGCGGGCTTC
>CAZGRF010000131.1:0-8744 GCA_964527825.1 uncultured Pirellulales bacterium | reverse complement strand
GCGGCGATGGGGCGGTAGATGTGGCAGTAGGGAGTCTTGCCGGTCTTGTTGTAGTAATCCTGGTGGTAGTCCTCGGCGGGCCAGAACTTGCCGGCGGCGGTGACTTCTGTCGCGACCTTGTAGCCGGCCTTCTTCAGGGCGTCCACCATCTTCATAGCAACCTGTTTCTGCTCATCGTTCACGTAGAAAACCGCCGAGCGGTACTGCCTGCCGATGTCCGGGCCCTGGCGGTTGACCTGCGCAAAGTCGTGCGTCTCGAAGAACAGACGCGCCAGTTTCTCGTAGCTGGTCTTGGTCGGGTCGAATACGACCTGGACCGCCTCGGCGTGTCCCGTGGTGTCGGTGCAGACCTGCTTGTACGTTGGGTTGTCCACGTGCCCGCCTGTATAGCCGACGGTGGTGGAGATCACGCCGGGGGCGCGCTGCAAATGGTACTCCGTGCCCCAGAAGCAGCCCGAGGCAAAGATGGCTGTCTCGGTCTTGGGCTTGCCCGCTTCGGCCGGATCGGCAGAGCTTTGCAGCGCCGCGGCCGGGATGAAGTTCATCGAGATTGAGTTGACGCAATAGCGTGTGTTCTTGGCCGTCAACTGCTCGCCTAGGAAGACGTGACCCAAGTGCGCGTTGCAGTTGGCGCAGATGATCTCGGTCCGCCGGCCGTCGGCGTCCGGTTGCCACTTCACGGCATTGGGAATCTGCTCGTCGAAGCTGGGCCAGCCGCAGTGCGAATTGAACTTCGACGTAGACTCGAACAGCTTGGCCCCGCAGCGCTTGCACGTGTATGTCCCCGTCGCGAAGAACTCATCGTACTTGCCGGTAAACGGCCTCTCGGTGCCCTTGTGGACGATCACGCGTTCTTCTTCGGGTGTCAGCTCTCTGTACATGCTATCCTCGCGATAGAAGCCGATGCTCTCGACGTAGAGATCGGCGGTTTGGCCTTTCCTGGCGGCGGCGAGGCCGACCGCCCGCAGCGCCGCGCTATCCACCGGCATTCTAAGCGAAGCCGAAGTGAATTGCCTGAACAATAGCGTCACGTCCTGCCACGAGCCGTTCGTCGCAAACGTGGCTTCGTAATACTGCCCCGAGAAGCGTGTGTCCTTGGTCCGCAGGCGCACGATATAGGGGCCTCCGTTGCCTTTGACGCGTAGGCGAATCCCACTGTAGCCCTGGGCGTCGAAGTTGCGCTCTTGGGGCTCCAGGCCGAGCCGTGCTTCCAGGTACGCGCCTTTGCCGCCGGCCGGCACTTTGCCGGTCAGGTGCAGTCGGGTTCGCCCGCCTTCCTCGACGAACTCCAGCCTGCCCTCTACCATGACCTTCTGTGCGGCGCCAGTCTGAAACGTCCACTTCGTTCCCAATGCCGATGCCTGCCCGGCCGAGGCGAAATCGTCGATCAACAGGCCCTCGGACGTCGTGGGCAGGGCGTTCGTTTCCATCGCGGCCGGCGCTTGTCCCCAAACTACTATGATTGCGGCACTTATAAGGCCGGCGACGACCGCCCACTTCATCGGATTGCATAGCTCTCTAAAGTGCATGATCGGTTCCTTCACATCGGTTTTGACTGAGTCAACTGTGTATACCCCAGAGGGGCGCCGCTTGTTTCATAAAGTCCTATGGTTTTGCTCGGGTTTGTGGCTCAACGCCTGGGTCCCGGTGTGCGATTGCTTCAGCCACGCGCGCAATATCCGGCCGGGATTTCCGTATCGTTCTGTAGGAAGGCAAACCCGGCTGGCATCGAACGCAGATGACAGAGCTTGGATGGAAGGAGAAGGTATTATGATTCTTGCCGCTGCAATGACACTCTGTTGTGCACTATCATTCACGCTGCTTCCCCGCTGGGGGGATAGCCCAGACCTCGGCTGGTCATGGTTAGGCTTGTGGTTTGTCCTCACCGGGGCGGCGGTCCTATGCCTGGGTTCATTCGGACATCTGTGGGGATAAACGGCTCTGGTTGAGTTGTATCACGCCCCAAGTTTCCCATCTTGCCCAAGCTCGGCTTGATTTGGCGCTCGCGCATCGCTCTGTGGCTTCCAGTCTCCGGCCGTCGGTCTCGTGTTCTCCGCCTGCGCCCAATCGTCAATCATCGATCATCCTTCATCAATGCGAAGGCCCCCATAGAAGGACGGCGTTGCGTGTTTTGAACGAAAAGCGCCCCCCACAGGATCGCCCTGGAGGCCGTAATCTGTTGCCCTCGCAAGCATAAGAAAGCCCTGCGTGACACCCGCTTTCGGTTCCAAAGCGTTGCCTGAATCGAATGATTTCGAGGCCCGCCGAACCCACAGAGCTCCCGAGAGGTGCCCGTAGGGGCCGCCCCCGCGTCCGCACTGCCAGCCCTGGCCTGGGCCGCAGGGGGGACGACCGAAAGCAGAGGAGAGACCGTCCTGTTACGTGGGGCAGGTCCGATGAGCGCGCTACCTACGAATCGCAGGTGGCGCTGTACCTTCGCTGGGAACCGATTTGGCGAGCGTGGCGGATCAAGGAAGATAGAGACTGCACGAGGCACTTGCCGAAAGGCAGGTTCAGAGCCATGGTCGAACGCGCTCGGCCAGGCCGGGCTGCCCATGCAGCTTGATGTACATGGGGGCCCTACAACCGTACTATTTTGCCAATTCAATCACTCTGTCTGCGATCTCCGATGGCTGCACGAGGTATCCATCAAATGCCTTGACGTTCCTGTTAGTGACACCGATCTGATATTCCACGCCGCCGCGATGCTGATGGCTCAGGTACGGACAGTTTCTGACGTCATCACGCGAGAGTACCCAGTAGCGAATCGTGTCTACCCAGACGCCGATGAACACGAAAACGTCGCACGTGTCGAGCTTGAGCTGCTGGAAGTTCATCCAAAAGGGCCGATCTGAACCACTGGGCAGGGCCTTCGAGACGAGATCACCTCTTCTCTTCGTGTCTATCGCCCGGGCGGCTTTGACTTCCACTTTGGCGCCTTCGATCCAGAGATCGTACTGGCCACGATAGTCGGGATCGACGGTTCTATCGACTTGCCTGAACCGCGCGTCGAGATCGCGTAGATGCCGTTCGCCCCAGATTTGGCCGAATATGCGTGGGGCAAGGCCGAAGAGATTCAAGTATTTGTTTGCCGAGACGTATTTCTGCCGCAGGTCCTCGTACTGTTGAAACGTGATCAAAGAACGGTCGCGCAAGAACATCAGGATGTACTCATACTCATTGAAGGGGAAGACAGATGCAAGAGATTCCAAGCGGGCGTCGAGAAGGTCCTTGTCGTGCGGAGTGAGCGTGTCGATGAATTTGTCGAGGTACTCACGCAGTCGTTGCAGTGTCATATTCGCGCTCCATCTCAGGGAACGGATTGCGCCATTGCCAACCCGTCTTCCCCGTAGACCTGTAGTTTTCCAGTCTCCTGATGGTCAGTTCGGCGAATACAGGATCGACATCGAACGTGAAGACCATCCTTCCGAGTCGTTCACCTGCCAACAGTGTTGTCCCTGAGTGCGCGAAGCAATCGAGCACGATGTCGTCCTTGAGACTGCTCGACAGGATGATTCGTTCGATAGCCTTGAGCGGTTTCTGCGCGTAGCAACCCGGCACGTTTTCTTCAAGGCGGTAGAACACCTGCTGCACATCGATCCAGACATTTCCTGGGCGGACACACGCTGACTTGCTGCGCTCCAGGTTCTCCGTTCGCTTGCCATTGACGACTTTGTAGTAGCCGCGCAGCACCTTCGGGATGTCGGTGTAGACCACAGAGAATGGCGGGTCGCCGCGAACATAGTGCAACAATTCCTGTCGCACCCACATCCAGTTCTTCTGGGTCCCGTAACCCCTTTGATTGCGAAGCGTAATGAAGTTCCTTGGTCGAAAGTCAGGGAAGGACCGCATCAGAAGCATGAAATCCGGCAATGGCTGGAAACCATCGTGGACATCGGCGCCGAGCCAGACATAGAAATGGGCATCGCGAGCCGCGCAGAGGACACAGTTGCGCACCCATCGCTCTGAGAAGTCCATGTACGCTTCAAGGCTCTTTTTGGACAAGGCATGTGTGTTGGTATTACCCACTGCAACATTGTAGGGTGGATCGTTCACGAACAGTGACGCGCGAGAACCATCGAGGATTCTCTCGATATGGTCTGCCCTGGTGGCATCAAGAACGCCGACACGATGTCCTCTCACAGGGTCGTGCCAAATCTCGCCAGGACCGAGCCGGCAGTAGGGTAGCAGCCTTTCGCGCACCTGCGGCTCAGCGTCAAGGCGTCCAAACGGCTCGCGAGCCTTCGGCGGATCCTCTGAAGGGGCTGTACCCTCAATCCCAAACAAGTATCGCTGCTTCATCGCGCTGATCGCCTTTCCGTGACAAATAGGAGTTCGCCAGGTTCCGCGCCTGAAAGAACCAGCCCTTTCTCCTCGTACCTTGCGTCTCATTGCAGGTGTTATGCGTGTGTAGGCGACACAAGATAGAGCCTACTGACTGTACGCATTGGCGTCAAGGAAAGACATTGTCCGTGTGGCCCGGAGCCTTGTCAATGTGGCAGGGATGTGATAGAAACGCGGGGCAGGGGGGATGGCTGACGCAGATGGTTGCTGACCTTTGATTTGTGGAGGTTGCTTATGAAACGGTTGGTTCGGCTGGTGGTTGTCAGCTTTCTTGTGCTTGGGTTGTGCGGCGTGGGGGCGGCGCAGGAAACGGGGATTAGCGAGGCGACGATCGAGAGAATTCGGGCCGAGTTTCAGATGGATGCGGCTGCGCGGGCGATGCGCAATGCGCTGACCGGCACGGGCATTCGCGAGATTGCGGAGGACCGGCAGATCCTCGCGGGACACAACGACAAGTTCAGCCACAAGATCAAGACCAAAGGCATCAGCAACCAGAAGAGCAGCGGCCGGTGCTGGATGTTCGCGGGCTTCAATACCATCAAGCCCATCCTCATGGACAAGCTCGAGATCGACGACTTCGAGTTCTCGCAGATCTACCTGCAGTTCTGGGACAAGATGGAGAAGGCCAATACGTTCCTGCAATATATGATCGACTTTCGCGACCGCGACCTGATGGAGCGCGAGGTCGTGTTCCTGCTGAAAGACCCGGACACGGACGGCGGGTACTGGGAGAATTTCGTCGATCTCGTGGACAAGTACGGGGTCATGCCCAAGGAGGCGATGGCCGAATCCGCCAGCAGCGAGAATACGAGCATGATGAACCGGATTCTCGCGCGCATCCTGCGCAAGGACGCGGTCGAGCTGCGTGGCATCTTCGCGGCCACCGGCTCGGTCAAGCAGATGGAGGAAGCCAAGGAGCGGATGCTCAAAGAGGTCTATCGCGTGCTCGTGCTGAACCTGGGCGAGCCGCCGGAGCAGTTCGCCTGGCGCTACGAGATCAAGGACAAAAAGAACGGCGCGGATGCCGACGAGGGCGAGGAGGCAGAGGACGACGATGCCCCGGCTGAAGATGAGTCGGGCGAGAAGGAAGAGGGCGACAAGGATGAATACGAGGTGCAGCAGAAGTGGAGCGAACGGCGGATTTTCACGCCCAAGTCGTTCTACGATGAATTCGTGGGCGTCGATCTGCGGCAGTACGTGAACCTGACCAACGATCCGGTTCGGCCGCAAGGTGGGCACTACGAAATCCAGTTGACGCGCAACCTCTACGGCGGGCAGAACGCCAACTACGTGACCGTGAGCATCGAGGCGCTCAAGGAGACCGTGATGAAGGTGCTGTTGGACAACCGCGCGGTGTACTTCGCCGCGGACGTCTCACCGGACCAGGACCGCGACAAGGGGATCATGGCGCGCGACCTCTACGACTACGAGTCGGTCTACGGGATCGGCATGGACCTGAGCAAGACCGAGCGCATCTTGTATCGCGACAGCACGATCAATCACGGCATGGCCTTCATCGGCGTCGATCTGCAGGAGGGCCGGCCGGTCAAGTGGCTGGTCGAGAACAGTTGGGGCAGCGACAATGGCGACAAAGGCCTCTGGACCATGTACGACGACTGGTTCGAGGACAACGTCTACAACGTCATCGTGCACAGCGACTACGTGCCGCGCGAGGTGCTGGCGGTCTTCGCCGAGCCGGCGACGAAGCTGCCCGTGTGGGACCCGATGTGGTAACGGGGGGCGGTGTTTGAATCGCGTAGTAGAAACCTGGGAAGTGGCGGATGTCGGGCCGGTGGCGGTGGCCGTTTCGGACCGGGCCAGGCACGCTCGCATCTCGATTCGGCGCGATGGAGCAGTCAAGCTGATTCTGCCCAAGCACGTGTCACTCAAACAAGGGCGAGAGTTCCTCGACTCGGGGCGGGAGTGGATCAAACGACATCTGCGCCAATGTCGCGCCGAACAAGTGGAGCCAGGGCTGGACCGATTCAGCGCGGGCAAGTTGCTCATCGAGCGGCTGCGACAATTGGCCGCAGCGCACGGCTTCGCGTGCAACCGGGTCGTCGTGAAAAACCAGAGGACGCTGTGGGGCAGTTGCTCGTCGCGCAACAACATCAACCTGAACGTGAATCTGATGCGGCTGCCCGAGGAGTTGCGAGACTACGTCCTGGTGCACGAGTTAGTCCACACGCGGCATAAGAACCACAGCCCGGCATTCTGGCAAGAGGTAGACGCGATCGTCGGAGATAGCAAATCGCTGCGGCGGAAGCTGCGCAAGTACAAGCTGGAGGTCTGACGCTTATACGCGATTCGCGCGGCGGCTGGCCGGAACGAAGCTTTGCAGGCCCGGCGCAGGTTGATAGAATAGCTGGCTGGTACGAACGGTAGGATGGACGGTGTCATGGACGACCAGGGCAGGGCCAGCTTCGATTTTCAACGGGAGGATGACTCCCGGGTTCGCCTCCTACTTAGGGGACGGCTGGACCGGGACGCAACGGCGTCGATCTGGCCCGAGGCGACGAGCAAGCTGCGGCGCAACAAGCCTGAACATGTGGTTGTTCACGCCGGCGACATCACCTATTGCGACGGGGCGGGCATTGCTCTGCTCGCGGAGTTCAAGCGGATCCAGCGCGAGAGAGGCGGGCAAATCGAGATCGAGGGCCTCGCGCCGCAGTTCAGGCAATTGATGGCGCTCTTCGAGACGGATCATCTCGTGGCGCCACCTCGACGGTCCGGCTCCATTGCCGCGTTTGTGCACAACGTGGGCTGGCGGGCCGCCCGGGGCGCGCACGGCTTTGCAGATTTCGTGCGCTTCGTTGGCGAGGCTTGCCTCAAACTATCGAGAACAGCGTCGAAGCCCGGGACGCTGCGCTGGCGCGACACGTTTCTGATCGCGGAGAAGGCCGGGGCCAACGCGGTCGGCATCACGGCCCTGCTGGGCTTTCTGATCGGACTGATCCTGGCCTTTCAGGCAGCGGTGGCGATGCAGAAATTCGGCGCCGAGGTGTTCGTGGCCGACCTGGTGGTTATCTCGCTGTTTCGGGAGCTGGGTCCGTTGATCACGGCGTTTATCCTGGCCAGTCGCAGCGGTTCGGCCTTCGCCGCGGAGCTGGGGACGATGAAGGTCAACGAGGAGGTTGATGCTCTGGTCACGATGGGACTCGACCCGGTCGGCTTCCTGGTCCTGCCGCGCATGGTCGCGGCCGTGGCCATAATCCCGCTGCTGACGGTATTCAATCTCTTCTTCGGTCTGGTCGGATGCGGCCTCGTGATGATCTCGATGGACATCCCGATCGCGACCTTCTTCGAGAGGATCAAAGAAGCAGCGAGCCTGACCGATCTTTTCAGTGGCCTGATCAAGACGTTCGTCTTCGGGGCGCTAATCGCGGGCATCGGGTGTCTGCGCGGCCTGCAAACGGACACCGGCCCCAGCGCCGTGGGGGACTCGGCCACCCGTGCGGTTGTCAGCGGTATCGTGGCCATCGTCGTGGCCGACGGCGTCTTTGCGGTCATGTACTACTTCTTGGGGATTTGACGAGACATGAGTGCCAACGGCCAACCCATCATCGAGGTCAGAGACCTCACCGTCGGCTACGGCGACGCGGTGGTATTGGACGGCATCAACTTTGAAGTCCACGCCGGTGAGGTATTCACCATTCTGGGCGGCTCCGGGTGTGGCAAGAGTACCTTGCTCAAACACATGATAGGGCTGAGAAAGCCGATGCACGGGTCCGTCCTGATAGACGGCACGGATATCGTGACAGCCGAAGGCGACGAGCGCCTGGCGCTGCTCAAGAAGATCGGCGTTTCCTATCAGAGCGGGGCGTTGTTCGGCTCGATGGATCTGCTGGAAAACATCACGTTGGTGCTGGAAGAGTTGACGGACTTGCCGGATGAGGCGATCGAGGTGATCGCCCAAATGAGGCTCAAGGCGGTGGGCTTGCAGGACGCCGCGTATAAGATGCCCTCCGAGCTCAGCGGCGGCATGCGCAAGCGCGCCGCCATCGCGCGCGCGCTGGCACTCGATCCGAAGATTCTGTTTCTCGATGAGCCGTCGGCGGGGCTGGATCCTATCACGGCGGTGCAACTCGACAAGCTGGTCCTGGAGCTGTCACAGAGCCTGCAAATCACGTTTGTGATCGTGACGCACGAGCTGCCCAGCATCTTTACCGTCGCGGACCGCGTGATTATGCTGGACAAGGCCGAGAAGACCATCATCGCCTCCGGCACGCCCCAGGACCTTCGTGACCACAGTGGCGATCCGCAGGTGCGACAGTTCTTCAATCGCCAGGCGGCCGAGGAGAGCCCAGCATAGGATATTGACGAGTATCTGCTGTTGATTCGGACTATTTGGACTTTAGGTGGATAGGATGAGCGCAAAGCCGCACTACTTCAGGATAGGG
>CAZGRF010000130.1:0-8832 GCA_964527825.1 uncultured Pirellulales bacterium | reverse complement strand
ATGATTCTCACAGCTTGCTTGCTGGGTTGACACCTCCTTTCTCCTCCCCATTACCGTCACAACCGTATCCAACCTTCTCCGGAGAAGGTTGGATACGGTTGTGACGGTAATGGGGAGGAGAAAGGAGGTGTCAACCCAGCAAGCAAGCTGTGAGAATCATCTGGTGTGTTGTGATCGCTGACATATTGTCGGCGATCCAAAAAGGAGTGAACAACACGTACAAGAAGGAGTCTGAAAAATGTCGAAGTTAGTTGCATCTCTATTTGTTGCGGCGGTGATGCTCGTCGGTTCCAGCGCTTTCGCGCAGGTTCCGGGCATTACCGGCGGCGTGCTGCATTACCAGGATTTCGGCACCACGATGCTCAATGGGGTCACTTTGCTGCATGGCGAGCAGCAGGCGACCAGCTCGAACTGGGCCACGATTCAGAACGAACAGCACTCGGTGGGCACATGCGGGCTGTTCGCTTGTGAGGACCAGACGGCGTTCTTCAGTCAGGTGGGCAATGCCACGGGCTGCTGCGCCCTGGTTGACTTGGACCAGTCGGTTCTGGCGCTGGGCACGCAGCAGCAAACGATCGGCGAAGGCGTTGATCCCAAGCTGGAAACGCAGACCCTGACCTTGAGTGGCACGCAGCTTGTGAGTAAGGCGGACGGCGGCGGAAGTGGAACCGGCGATCAGATCATGAGCCTGCGTCAGGATCAGCACGCCGGGAATGCCATCGGTCCGATGAACCAGTCATCCGTAGTGTTCGGGGCGCAGAACAGCACAGTTAGTGGGGCCCCGGGAGCCACGGGCGCGGCCGGCAGTTCTCTGCTCGTGACCACCGCTCAAGACCAGATGGTCTACTAAACCATGTTTTTGCATGCTCGTGAGGCGAGAGATCGCCTCACATGGGGGGACCCCTGAGCGGCCGGCCTCAGGATGTGGAACCTGCTACGGGGGTCCCCTCTATGGGAAAGACGAGCAGTGTGCAGGCTTAAGGAGTTACACCAATGCAGAAGAAATGGATCATGTGTTTGGCCGTGGTCCTGGCGCTGGCACTTCCTTCTTTGGGTTATGTCGTGTCAAACCAGGGCTTCGGGATAAACAGCGACAATGGCGCTGGCATCGTCGGCGCTGGCGTCGCAGCGAGTTCGAACCTATTGGCGGTAAATGAGTTGCAGCAAGGTAGCGACAAGACCGGGCTGATCCGTACGGTGCAGGCTGAGTTGGGCGTGTTGGCCCAGGGGGCTGCGGCGGGCGCGATCGACGGGTTCTTTGGCGTTACCCAGCAGGGTTCTGTCAGTGGCGGTCAGACGCAGATGTACCCCGGCGGCATAGGGGGTGCGAGCCTGGGGACGCAGTTCCAGGGCATGGGCGTGGATCTGGGCCAGCAGGTTAACGCGTCACAGAATGGCCATGGCATGGCCGTGGGCCTGGAAGCGGTGGTCGGTGTTCAGGTGCAGTTGATTGCGACGCCGTGGGGGGTCAATCTCAACCTTCAGCCGGTCATGGCGAGTGTCTACGATGCCGTGGGACTGTAGTTGGGTGTGTATGCATCCGGTTGGCGTTTTTCGTCAGACGTGGCGGAAGGAGGCCGTGCGAGAACGGGCTCGATAGTGTCAGTGTTTGACGTAGGGGTTACCACGGCTGATGTGGATTCAGCAGTGCAAACGGAATGAAAAAGTACGTATTAGGAGTCTGAAAAATGGCGAAGTTAGTTGCATCTTTAGTCGTTGCGACGGTGATGTTGGTTGGTTCCAGCGCTTTCGCGCAGGTCCCGGGCGTTACCGGCGGCGTGCTGCATTTCCAGGATTTCGGCACCACGATGCTCAATGGGGTCAGTCTGCTGAATGGCTCCCAACAGGCGACCAGCTCGAACTGGGCCACGATTCAGAACGAACAGCACTCGGTGGGCACATGCGGGCTGTTCGCTTGTGAGGACCAGACGGCGTTCTTCAGTCAGGTGGGCAATGCCACGGGCTGCTGCGCCCTGGTTGACTTGGACCAGTCGGTTCTGGCGCTGGGCACGCAGCAGCAAACGATCGGCGAAGGCGTTGATCCCAAGCTGGAAACGCAGACCCTGACCTTGAGTGGCACGCAGCTTGTGAGTAAGGCGGACGGCGGCGGAAGTGGAACCGGCGATCAGATCATGAGCCTGCGTCAGGATCAGCACGCCGGGAATGCCATCGGTCCGATGAACCAGTCATCCGTAGTGTTCGGGGCGCAGAACAGCACAGTTAGTGGGGCCCCGGGAGCCACGGGCGCGGCCGGCAGTTCTCTGCTCGTGACCACCACTCAAGAGCAGGTGGTCTACTGAACCATGTTTTTGCATGCTCGTGAGGCGAGGGATCGCCTCACATAGGGGACCCCTGAGCAGCCGGCCTCAGGATGTGGAACCCGCTACGGGGGTCCCCTTTGCGAGAAAGACGAGCAGTGTGCAGGCTTAAGGAGTCACGGTGATGCAGAAGAAATGGATATCGTTCGTGGCCGTGGTCCTGGAAGTGGTGGTTGGTGTTCAGGTGCAGTTAGTTGCGACGCCGGGGGCAACCTCGGTCTGCAGTCGGTGGCGAGTGGTCATGGTGCTGTGAGACTGTAATCGGGTGTGTGTATCCGGCCCGGCCTGTCCGCCTTGAGGCAGCGTGGCGACCAAGGACGCGTGTCGGCGCAAGCACCGCGCCGGGGGCATGGAAAACCGAAGAGATCGTTGCATGCGGCGGAAAGGAAGCCGCGAAGAAACGGGCTCAACAGAGTTGTTGTTGTGGGTATGAATTACACCGCTGACTTGGATTCAGCAGTGCAAACGGATTGAAGAAGTACCTAACAAGGAAGGAGTCCTAAGAATGTCCAAGGTCGCTGTATCTTCCATAATTCTCCTGTTGTTGACGGTCCCGGTTGCTTTTGGAGGTATTCTTCAGGGGCAGGCATGGGGCGTCGGCATCAACAACGACGTCCACCTGCAGCAGAGCCAGCAAAATGGCCAGTCATCGCAGAGCGTGCTGATCGATATGTCCCAGGACACCGCTGGAACAGGCTTGGCGTTGGCCAGCGCGCACGTGTTGGGCGTCAGCAGGCAGATCGGGATTGGAGGCATGCTTGGCATATCGAGCCTTGTGAGTCAGGCTCAGTTGCTCAGCCTTGGCGGCCTTCATACGCCTCTGGTGATCAACCCCATCGGGTCGTCAAGTGTGCTCGTGCTGGGCGGCTTCTCAGGTCCGGTGCCTTGGTGAAAACCGGTACGAGTGCCGGGTGCTCTGTGCTCTCTGGTCGCGATGCCTAACAGGCGGTGTGCCGCGCGAGTCCAAAGCATGTGTTGCTGCGTAAGAGCCGGATGCCGCGACTCTGCCAGGGGTGCCGTTGACGAATAATCGCGTGGGTCGTCGGCCTAGCTGAGTTCGGTATGGTATATGAGCGAGAATCAGCGGCGGTGCCCTGTGAGGTCTGGGTGTCGGCACCGACGTTGGTCTGCGCCGTGTGCGCGGCGACGACTGAAGGACCGTGGCACGTCTTAGTATGGTTTGGCGTGTCCGCTGCGGGGCGCCCTTTTCGGCGTCCCGGGCGTACTCGTGTGCCGGGAGTTGCATGAAAGGCGGCTTTTCTCTTGACGCTCTCCCGTCTGGCGCCGTAGATGGGCGCACGGCAGAAAACGTCGTGACGCCCAGACGAAGCGGAATGATGCCATACGTGGGCCCAGAGTGTCGAGATGAAGACGCACTTTACTTCCACAGCCGCCCTGGTGATGTTGATTCTGTTTGGCGCCTGGACCCCGGCCGTCCGGGTGCAGGGCGAGATCGTGCGGTTCTATGGGGGTCAGTTCGACCTGCTCATTCCAGCCGATGCGGATGCCAGCAAGGGCTGGATGGAGGATGCGATCATTGAGGTGCCGCACCATTTGACCGTAGATGATCTGGATGTGAGCGTGAGCCTGACGCATGCGAACGTCTTCGATCTGCAACTGTATGTCCAGAGCCCGAGCGGTACGCAGGTGTTGTTGAATATGTACGACCCATTCACGGACTACTTCGAGGGGGCCGACTACCGGGACACGATATTCGACGATGAGGCCGACGTTCTGATTGGGCAGGCCTCGGCGCCTTTCCAGGGTCGCTTCATGCCGCTCGAATCGCTTGCTGCCTTTGACGGTGAGGATGCCTACGGGCAGTGGCGGCTCTGCATTTATGATGCTGCCTACATGGATACAGGTCGGCTCGACGCGTTCGGGCTGGCTGTCACTGTGCCTGAACCGGCCACGGCCGCGTTCGTTCTCCTCGGGGTGGGCTTGGCGGGCTTCTGCCGACGATTCCGGTAGCCGCACTCAGCGCGGCAGCGAGGCGTCCTTTGCGCACACCTTCTGCTCCTGGGCTTTTCTGAACTCGCTCAGCTTGCGGCGCAGCGTGCCGTCTTCGAGAGCCAGGATCTGGACAGCCAGGATCGCCGCATTCTGGGCGCCGGCCTTGCCTACGCCCATCGTGGCCACCGGCACGCCGGGGGGCATCTGGACCGTGCTGAGCAGGGCATCCATCCCGCCCAGACCAGCTTCGCACACCAGCGGCACGCCGATCACGGGCAGTGTCGTGCGTGCGGCCAGGGCGCCGGCGAGGTGGGCCGCCATTCCCGCCGCAGCGATGAGCACCTTGAACCCTTGGGCCTCGGCGGTCTGGGCAAACTCAGCGGCGTGTTGCGGCGTGCGATGGGCCGAGATGACCCTCACGGCCGGCTCCACCCCGAACTGGCGAAGCTGCTCCACGCAGCTCTCCATCACCTTTAGGTCGCTGTCCGAGCCCATTACCACTGCCACGCGAGTCGTACTTTCAGATACCATTTGTGTTTCCCATCGTGCGGACTACAATACACCTCGTTGGACGCTGACGTCATCATAGCGGTCCCCGGCCATGAACGCAAGAGATTAGGGGGTCCAGATGAAGACTCGACAGCCGATCGTCGCTGGTCAATTCTACCCCGCCGACCGAGACGCGTGTCTCGCGGAAGTGCGTCAGTGTATCGACGCCGGCGCGCCCCGCGAACGGTTGCCCGAATCGATTGTGGCGGGCATTGTGCCGCATGCCGGTTGGACGTTCAGCGGCAGTACGGCCGCGATGGTTTTCGCCGCCATCAAGCACCGTCATGACCACGTCGATACCTTCGTGGTATGTGGCGCGGCGCACGGCTATTTCGGCGCCAAGCCGGCCGCCGATGACCACGACAATTGGCAGACGCCGCTGGGCCACATCGAAATCGACCGTCAGCTTTCGGAAGACCTGCGCGCGGCAGGCGTCGTTGAGAGTGATGCGTCGGCGCATCGCAACGAGCACAGCATCGAAGTGCAGATTCCTTTCGTCCAGCACCTGTTCGCCGACGCCCGGATTCTGCCGATCATTGTGCCCCCGACCGAGGCTGCGCTTGCTCTGGGTGAGGCCCTGGGAGACATCGCGTCACGAACGCGGGCGCGGATGGTCTGTATCGGCTCGACCGATTTGACGCATTATGGACCCCGTTATGGTTTTACTCCGATGGGTGCGGGTCCCCAGGGGCTGCGCTGGGCCAGCGAAGTGAATGACCGTCACTTCATTGACTTGGCGCTGCGTCTCGATCCGGAGCGGTTGCTTTCGGACGCCATAGACCGAGGCAACGCCTGTGGGCCGGGCGCGGCGGCCGCGGCGATTAAGGCCGCCAAGACACTGGGAGTCACCGCGGGTTCGCTGCTGGCGCACACTAACAGCAACGACGTCATGGTGCGTCAGATGGGCGCTGCCGGTCGCGACAGTGTCGGATACGCGGCCCTCGTGTTCTAACGCGGCCCGGCGTTGCTTCGACACGGTGCGCAGGGCCATCCGTGCGCCGTGCGGCGGGGCAGATTTTGTTTGACAGGGATTTGCCCATGGACTATCAAGGCGCAGTGCGCTGCTCGTGGGTGCGCAGATTCGGCCGCATACAATTTGGTTGGAGACGATAGAATGGAGCAGAAGATTCTGTTGAAAGAGAGCGAAATCCCGCGCCAATGGTACAACCTGGCCGCCGACCTTCCGACGCCCTTGCTTCCGCCTTTGGGGCCGGACGGCAAACCGGTGACGCCGGACATGCTGGCGCCGGTGTTCCCCATGAATCTCATCGAGCAGGAGGTCAGCGCCGAACGGTGGATTGATATTCCGGAGGAAGTGCTCGGCATTCTGTATCAGTGGCGCCCGACACCGCTGAAACGCGCGGTCTATCTGGAGAAGCGCCTCAAGACGCCGGCGCGCATCTACTACAAGGATGAGAGCGTCAGTCCGCCCGGCAGTCACAAGCCCAATACCGCCGTAGCCCAGGCGTGGTACAACCGCGAATTCGGCATCAAGCGTCTGACGACGGAAACAGGCGCCGGCCAGTGGGGCAGTGCCTTGGCCTTTGCCTGCAAACTGCTGGGCCTCGAGTGCAAGGTCTTCATGGTGCGGATCAGCTTTGACCAAAAGCCCTTCCGCAAGTTCATGATGGAGACCTGGGGAGCCAACTGCGTCGCCAGCCCGAGCACGGAGACGAATGCGGGCCGGAAGGTCCTGGAAGAAATGCCCGATACGCCCGGCAGTCTGGGCATTGCGATCAGCGAGGCGATCGAGCAGGCGGTCACCGACCCGTCGGGCCAGACGCGCTACTCGCTGGGAAGCGTCTTGAATCATGTGCTGCTGCACCAGACGATCATCGGCTTGGAGGCGAAGAAGCAGTTGAAGATCGCGGGTGAGAAGCTGCCCGATATCGTCATCGGTTGCGCCGGCGGGGGCAGCAATTTCGCCGGCCTGGCCTTCCCATTCACCGTGGACAAGATCAACGGTGCGGACATCCAGATCATTCCGACCGAGCCGACCGCCTGTCCAACGATGACCCGCGCGCCGTTCCACTACGACTTTGGCGATACGGCCTGTACCACGCCGCTGTTGGCCATGCACACGCTCGGGCACGCGTTCATTCCGCCGCCCATTCACGCCGGCGGCCTGCGCTATCACGGGATGGCGCCGCTCGTCTGCCAGTGTATCAACGAGGGTCTTTTCGAGCCGAGATCGTACCACCAAAACCACTGCTATGAATCCGCTCTGACCTGGGCGGGCACGGAAGGCTATATCTGTGCCCCGGAGACCAGCCACGCAATCGCCGCGACCATCGACGAGGCGATCAAGGCGCGTGAAGAAGGCAAAGAGAAGGTCATTCTGTTCAACTACAGCGGCCATGGCTTGATGGACCTGACCGGCTACAACGCCTATCTGTCGGGCAAGCTCACCGATTACGAGTTGCCGGAGGACATGCTCCAGAAGTACACGAAGCAGCTCGAGAACCTGCCGAAGGCTGAGGTGAGAAAGAGCGGCCGCTGGTAGGCGGCGCCTGGTCCTCGTATGACGGAGCGTTGACAGAGAATGCGTCTGCCAGGAATTCATGTGAGAGTGGATAAGGAGAGATTCGGATGAAGAAGATAGCGTTCTTGACGGTCGTTCTGGCCGCGGCGGCGACCGTGTCAGGTCAGGGCTGGGAAGGGGACCTGCTATCGGCAAACGGCAGTCTCCATGGTATGGTTGGCGCAGCCTTTGACAGCATGTATGTCTGGCGCGGGTTCAGGGTCTTCGGCGATGACCCTGCCGTGCACATTCTGGCCGACCTGAACCTGTTCGAGACGGGTTTTGGCGTGAGCGCCGCCGGGCACCTCCCGACCTCGAATGACTTCGAGAACTGGCAGCGGTTGGACTTCACAGGCTATTACCAAAACGGGCTGTTCGCAGGCGAGCGCTACGCCACCAACTTCCGGGTCGGCTGGGTCTACTACAACTATCCGAGCATGTCCAGGGATTACTTCGACCTTCAGGAAGCACAGGCGATCCTCTCCTGGCCCAACATTCTACCGATAAAGGGTCTGTGCCCGAGCTACGTCGCGATAAGACTCTGGCCCGCGTCCGGTTTCGATGATGGCTCCTACATTGCCGCCAACGCCGTGCGTGGTGGCTCGGCCTCAGGCTGGATGCACATCTTCATGCTCGACTATGGCTTCACGGTTGCGGGCGTCATTCCTGGTATTGAGGAGCATCTCATACGACTGCACGGGGAGGTTGTCTACAACGGCGGCGTGAACCCGGTGGCCGCGCCGATGAATGACGATTGGTCGCATGCGGTTCTCGGGATTTCGACGGATGTGGACCTGGGTCACAACCTGACGCTGACGCCCGCCGCCTACTACCAAATGAACATGGAAGCGGCCCTCACGGAGTTCAACGGCGATTCCGACAGCGAGTTCTGGGCCAGCGTAGGATTGAAGTACTCGTTCTGACGCCGTACCTGTGCTTTGGCGCGATGGGCCGGCCCGCGTGGTCGGCCCTTTCTGTTTGCGGCGCCCTCGCCCAGGATAGCCGGGCGAAGGCAGCCCATGCGCTATGACAGCACGCTGAGCCGAAGAGAAGCCAACGGTCGGATTCGAACCGACAACCCCTGGTTTACAAAACCAGAGCTCTACCGTTGAGCTACGTTGGCGTGAGCACCTTCATAATCATTACTTACGTCAAACTGACGTAAGCCGGGAATCGAGCTTTACGGCCGAGACTACAACCATCATCACGTGGATTGCCTGTGTTGACATGGGTAAGGCATCCGTGGGTATTGGAAGTAATCAACATGACAAAGCACGCCCGAGAAAGAGTCCCCGCCCGGCCCTCCGCGGCGCCGAAAGCCGATGGCGGAAAGCGGGCACGTAAGCTCCCTCTTACACTACACCCGACGGGGCAGTTTTGCAAGAAGATCCGCGGCAAGGTGCACCACTTCGGCTGGGGCAAGCAGGAGGCCCTCCGGCGTCAGGAGCGAGTCTGGGGAGCGAGACGTGCTGACGCGATCCTCCGCGTCTG
>CAZGRF010000129.1:0-8870 GCA_964527825.1 uncultured Pirellulales bacterium | reverse complement strand
TCGTGATCGACGCACTCAGCGGGCGATTCGTGCGATTGTCGCATGTGGACGACAATTTCAACCCGGCGGTTCTTCGCCTTGCCCGCAGCGCTGGTGTTCGGCGCAACCGGCCGCTCCTGCCCGCACTCGGCGGCCTTGAGCAGGCTGCCCGGAATACCGTGCGCTTCGAGATACCGCGTCACGGAAAGGGCCCTCTGGGCAGACAACTCCCAGTTGTCTTTCCAGAGGTCCTTGGTCTTGGCGATGGGATCGGTGTCGGTGTGGCCGACCACCTCGATTTCCTTGCCGGCGTATTTCGATTTCAGTACCGACAAAATGTGGTCAAGCTCGGCGCTGGTGGCACTCTTGAGCTCGGCCTTGCCGGAATCGAAGAGAATGGTGTTCGGCAACGTCACCGTGATGGTCCCAGCGTCCGCATCGAAAGCCACGTCATACCCTGCGCCGAAGCCGGTGGCTTCCGCCGGGGTCTTGTTCAACTCTTCGATCTGCCGCCGCAGTTCGTTGATGGTCTGCTGATCCTGTGAAATCCGCTCGGCAAGAGCCTGTTTCTCGCTCTGCAAATTCTCAAAGCGTCCCTTGAGGTTCTGGTGCTCGACGTTCAGGTAGTCGTATTTTTTCTTGTAGTCCGTGCAGCCGGAAACCAACGACAGAGTGACGATGCAGACTACCGGGATGAGTACGTTTGCCTTGACGACTTGCATTCGACACCTCCTTGCTGTGCAATGAACGCAACAGTGCCTTCTCATCGCAGAAAAAGGAAGGCAAAACGGTTCAGTATCCAATCGTGCAGGATCATAACCGTAAAGACAGCTAAAGACAAGAACTGACAATAGGGAATCTGGCGAATTCTTTTGGAAAGCATCTGGAAGAGCGCCCAGCCAAGGCCGAAAAACGGGGCAATGAAGAAGGCGACAACAACCATCGCCGGTCCTATAACCGCACCGGCCGCTCCCATCAGATGCACGTCCCCAAGTCCCATCGCCTCCTTACCGAAAGCCAGCGTGCCCAGGATGCGCGTTGCCCAAACAACGGCGCAGCCAACGAAATAGCCGAACAGGCTGCCAAGAAAGCCGGCGACTGGCGGGCGGTCCAGAAAGCCACCCCACCACGTCGCGACCGGACCGGAGCCTTTGGAAATGATCCACATCAGCACGGCGCCGGCGACAATCGGCGTGAGGAAGACGACCTCACGACAGCTCTCCAGGCGATGCTTGAACTGAGGGTCTCCCGGGTCCGGCTGCGAGCAGCCTTTCTCGCGGCTTTCTTCGCCTGCCACTACATCCCGATCGGCACCGGCCGGTATCTCGTAGCTTCGCTTGAGCAGGCCGGTTCGCACAAGCAGCCAGCTCACAAGCAATCCAACCGCTCCGCCAAAAGCGGCGGCCCCTGTGGCGGGCGAAGCTATGGGAAACAATGAATTGGCTGCGATCAGCCCGGGGTCAATGATGAAGCCGGCTACCGTCGAGCCCAGAAGTCCAACCGCCGTAACCAGCCAGCAAATCGACAAAGGGATGACCCAGAATTCCAGGTCGATCGCGGAAGCGGCGATGAAGGCCGCCAACAGAACCAGATGGACCGGATAAACGAGCCAGCCGCCCGATACCTGTACGCCCGAACGCACACCGGTGTGAAAATAGACGAGATAGAGGCCAAGGAACATCGTCCCCGTGAGCAACTCGACGATGAAGTACCTTACCGAGATTCTGGCCTTGCAGTGGCGGCACTTCGCCCCCAGCAGCAGCCAGGAGACCAGCGGCACATTGTCATAAAACGCGATCGGCCTGCCGCAGGCAGGACACGCCGAGCCGGGACTCACCAGAGACTTCTCACGAGGCAGGCGATAAATGACGACATTGAGGAAACTGCCGATAACACAACCAAGTGCAAAAACAAACGCACAAACAATCCATTCCTGCGCCGCCACATCACCTCCTGTGTAACCCTATCCCAATCGTAACACCTCGTCGTCGATCATCTCGCGCCCTTGCCGCCCTTGCGGCCGACGACGCCGGCCACCTTGACGGGTAGCGCGAACAGGCGAATGAAACCCTTTGCATCCGTCGGGTCGTACTCGGCGCCCATCTTGAAGCTGGCCAGATCCGTCTGATAGAGACTGTTGAGGCTCTTCATCCCGGCGACCGTGCACCGACCTTTGAACAGCTTGACGGCAACGTCACCGGTGACGTTTCGCTGCGTCACATCGACGAAGGCATCGAGCGCCTCGCGCAACGGGCTGAACCACAGACCGTAGTAGACCAGCTCGGCATATTTCAGCGCCATCTGCTGCTTGTAGTGCATGGTCTCTCGCTCCAGCGTCAGGCTTTCAAGGGCCTTGTGGGCGGTCATGAGAATCGTCCCGCCCGGCGTTTCATAGACGCCGCGAGACTTCATGCCGACCAAGCGATTCTCTACTACGTCGACCTGTCCCACGGCGTGCTTGCCGCCGATCTCGTTGAGGATCTCGATCATCTTGACGCCGCTGGTCAGCCTGCCATCCAGCTTGACAGGCACACCCTCATGGAAACTGATCGTCACATAATCGGGCTTGTCCGGCGCCTTGGACACCGGCTGCGATATCACAAACAGATCGTCCTTGGGCTCGTTGGCCGGGTCTTCCAGGTCGGCGCCTTCGTGGCTGATATGCCAGAGGTTGCGGTCGCGTGAGTAAATCTTCTTCTTGCTCTGGTCGATGGGGATATGGTGTTTCTCGGCGTACTCCACCGCCGCCTCGCGGCTGGTCAGTTTGAAGTTTGGGTCCTTCCACGGCGCGATGATCTCCAACGTCGGGTCCAGAGCCATGAACGTGACCTCGAAGCGGACCTGGTCGTTGCCCTTGCCTGTGGCGCCGTGGGCGACGGCCGTCGCCTTCTCGGCGTGCGCGACCTCCACCTGATGCTTGGCGATCAGGGGCCGGGCAATACTGGTGCCCAGGAGATAGCCGTTCTCGTAGACGGCGCCCGATTTGAGCATCGGCCACAGGTATTGCTCGACGAACTCCCGCTGCAGGTCTTTTACCACGCACTTGACCGCCCCGCTGGCCAGCGCCTTCTTCTTGATCCCCTCCAGCTCGTCGCCCTGGCCCAGCTCGGCCGCAAAGGCGATCACATCGTAGCCATACGTCTCTTTCAGCCACGGCAGAATCACGCTCGTGTCCAACCCGCCGCTGTATGCCAACACGACTTTCTTCTTCTGTTGCTTCTTACCCATAGCGGTTTCCTCAAACACGACATGTTCGCAAAAGCCGGATTATACGTGCGCGGTCACGCCATTTCAAAGGAATATCGCACCGGGAAAATGTAAGAAGGGCCCCTCCGGGGCCCGGTGGAGGCATTTCACTGTCCGCGAAGAAACAACAGGCTGGCCGGAATCCCCAGCACTGGCAGACTGGGCGACATGTCGAACCGCAGGCCCATCTGTGGCGGGCCTGCGGTCGGACTCGCGTCTAATCCTTGAACTTGATCTCGGGCATCTCGCGGCCGAGCCGCTGGTAGGTGGCTTCCAGCTTCTGCCGGAAGGCTCCGGGTTTCATGGCCTCAACGTGACCGTCCCGGAACGCCACGGTGATCGTATCGTCACAGAACGCTGGGTTCTCGTAGACAACCACGCTGTCCCCAGGCGC
Organism: uncultured Pirellulales bacterium; assembly: GCA_964527825.1. Classification (GTDB taxonomy): domain Bacteria; phylum Planctomycetota; class Phycisphaerae; order Sedimentisphaerales; family Anaerobacaceae; genus JAFGLV01. The sequence continues at coordinate 5,251 of CAZGRF010000129.1, read as the reverse complement.
GGTGGCGTTCGCCGTATGGCCGGGAACGTAAATGTAACTCGGGCCGCCAAAACCTTTCGGTTTGCGCGGTGACTCAAGGATACTAGGACTGCCGTAATAGGCCTTCGCCTGTTCCAGTTCATCCGGGAACTTGCCGTCATGATCGTCGGCGTACATGTGAAGAGCCAATGCCACCTGCTTCAGATTCGCCATGGAGGCGACTCTCCTGGCCTGTTTGCGGGTGCGGGCCAGCGCGGGCATCGCAATCCCGGCGCCCACCGCCGCACCGGCGGCGCCCCGAAGGCTGACCTCGACACCTGACCCTCGGTAGTGCGAATAGAACCCATCCGAGCCCAGGTAGCTGTACTCACAGGCCGGCTGCATGTCTTGAGCGATTTGCCCCAGCGACGGCAGCATGACCGGCAGCTTGAACCCGGCCTGCGTGGCCGCCATGACCGCCACCGGCCAGAGCTGCTGCAGTTGCATCATCATCTGATTGAATTGCACCTGCGAGTCAACGTAGGCCACGCCCGTAAGGTTCTTGGGCAACTTCGCTGCGACCTTCTTGTACCCATCGGTATCCAGCAGCGACTTGGTCCCTTCCCCTTTGGACACGATCTGCTTGATCCCCATCTTGCACAGAGCCGTGTTGGAGCCGATGACCGCATGCCCATCAGCAACCGACCAGGCCGGCATTACCTGCGCGATGGCCAACATCGGGCTGCTCCAGATATGGATCGTGCGACCGGCCTCGTCGGTTTCGGAGCCAACCTGCAGCATGCCTTTGGCCTTGGCACTGGCGAACGCGCCGAGCGCCGTCATGTTCTTCTCGAACAACTGGCCATCGGTCAGCTTCAGGACCATGACAATGCCGCCCATGGGTGCCTCGGTCATCTTTCCGGCCGGAAGCTCATAGAATATGACCGGGCCGGCCAAGCTCTTGAGCAGACCGTCGCGAAGGCTGATTTGCACCTCGGACTCAAGCTGGGCAAGCCCCTTCTGAATCTCCGGATAGGCATCATCAGGCGAGACGGTCCTGATCGCCTTCATGGCCGTGTCATAGATGCCGGCAAGGTCGCAGTTGGACGCGCTGGCTCCCACGGCTTGCGCATCTACCATACGAAACACCGACGTGTCTATCGGCTTGAACGCAGCGAGTATCCCCGTCCGCGGCTCCGGCACCTGGAAAAATGTATCGCTGACCAGGTCCGGGCCGGAGAAACCCACGCGCAGCGTCAAGGCCCCGACGTTGGCGAAGCCGAGCTCCGACACAATCGCTTTGACAAGGCCGGCCTCTTTCTCGCCCGCCTCTTTGGCCGCAATCGCATCGATCATGCCGAAAAGCCTCGCATAATCGTAGTACAAGGTCATGGCGTCGCCATTGCTGGGGACCTTCTTGAGATACTCCGCGACCGCCGCACGAGGCTTGGACACATATTTCAGGACCACTCCCTGCGCATCGTTGCCCGCGACGACTAGGTAGTTGCCTACCCAACCCCAATACAAGGGGACATCCTTGTTGTCTTTCGGACCGCGCATCTTCAGAGAGCCGACCTCGACGTCACCCACCTTGTCCATACCCATCATCGCTTCGAGCTTGGTCACCGCCGCCGCCAGATCCGACTTGCGATCGCCCGCATTGACGATCAGAAAGAGGCAGCCGGGTGGCCCCTTCTCAGCCGGCACCTGGGCAATGCCAAAGGCGACCGGCCGGTCCAGCACCAGGTTGGCATACTCCAGCGCCAGGGCTATGACCTTGGGAACGTCCTCGCCGTTCTCTTGCTGTACCTTGTTCATCAGTTCCGTCTTGATCGACTGGCAGAACGTCTGCGTGCTCGGATCGTTCCAGATGCGACCCATGATGCTCTTGTCGAAATCGCCTTTCAAGGCCTCGCCCCCGCTGGTCCCCATGAAGAAGAGCAGATCGTCCGGCAGCAGCTTCGTCAACTCTTCGACCGGGGAATTCGCCGCCGTTGCCACCGGCGCCAAGCCTCCAACAAGGAGTAGCGCAGCACAAATACACAGGGTCCATCGCGTTGTAGTCATTGTTGTCTCCCTTCTCATAGATGAATAGGTTGCTCCACCCAACTTCTCTGCCGCTGCCCTGAGCGGCCATCATACGGTGGCCGAAGCTTTCGTCACGCCACCAAGGCCGACGAGGAAACCTTTGGCCGCGGCCAGGTCTAATCCTTGAACTTGATCTCAGGCATCTCCCGGCTCAAGCGCTTATATGTCGCCTTCAATACCTCGCGAAATGCGTCGGGCTTCATGAACTCAACGTGAGAATCCAGGAACAGGACGTTGACGCCGTCGACGCAGAAGGCAGGGTTATCGTAGGCCACGACATTGCGCGGCGACATCATTACCGTCTGTCCAGCTATGTAGATATAGCCGGGACCATCGAAGTCCTTCGGCTTGAGCTTCGACTCCAGGGCTTTTGGAGATAACTCGACCTCCCGGACGAGGGCTTCGAGGTCCGGCGGTAGTTCGTCCTCGTGATCGTTGGCATAGATCAGGCACGCCTTGCCAATGCCGGAGAGATTCGTGCCGGAGGTCATCCGGAAGGCAAGCTGCCGCGTGCGGGCCAGCGCCGGCATCAGGATTCCGGCCATCAGCGCCCCCGAGTTCATCGATTTCATGCGGGCCTCGATGCCTGTTCCCTGATAGCACGAATAGAACCCGTCCGGCCCGACGTAGCTGTATTCGCACGAGGGCTGCATGTCCTTTGCGATGTGTCCCAGAGACGGCAGCATGACCGGTAGCTTGACGCCTTCCTCCATGGCCAACATCGTGACCACAGGCCAGAGCGACTGAATCGCCGTCATGGATTGAGTGAACTGCGCTTGCGAGTCGGCATAGGTCAGGCTCAGGACATCCTTCGGCAGGCGTGTCTGAACCTTCTTGAACCCGTCCGTGTCCAGCAGAGATTGAGCCCCTTTGCCTTGCGACGCAACCTGCTCGACGCCTCTCTTGCACAGGGCCGTATTCGAGGCAAAGACAAGGTAGTCCTCGACGACGGACCACGTGGGCATCATCTGCATCAAGGCTATCATAGGACTTGCCCAGACATGCAGCGTCCGACCCGCCTCGTCGGTCTGCGAACCAACCTGGAGCATGCCCTCAGCCTTGGTGACGGCAAACTCCCCCAGCGCGGTCAGGTTCTTCTCGAACAACGGTGCGTCGGCCAGCTTCAGCACGACAGTGAAGCCACCCATCGGCGCCTCGAGCATTCTGCCGGAGGGAAGTGACGAATAGACGACCGGACCGGCCAAGCTCTTCAACAAACCGTCGCGAATACGGAACTGGGCCTGCAATTCGAATTCGGCAAGCCCCTTTTGCAGGTCGCGATGGGTCTTCGGCGAAGCTGCCTTGATCGCGTTCATAACCATATCGTAGACGCCGGCAAGGTCGCAGTTGAACGCGCCCGCTCTCATGGCTTGCGCATCGACCATGCCAAACATCGACATGTCCACCGGCTTGTACACAGCAAACAAGCCTCTCTTCGTCTCAGGCGTTGCGAGCAATGCACTACTCACCACGTCAGGGCCCGCAAAGCCGACGCGTGCCGTCATAGCGCGCACGTTCGCCAGGCCAAGTTCTGCCATGACCGTGTTGATGACCTCGAAGTCCTCGTCGCCCTCCTCCTCGGCAATAAGGGCATTGACCAAACTAAGGGTCTTCTGGAAGTCGCAATACAGGGCGAGGGCATCACCGTGTCCGGGGACCTTTTTGAGATACTCGGTTGTTGCCGGGCGCGGATTGGCCAAGTGCTTCAGGACCGCCCCCTGCGTGTCGTTGCCGGCGATGATCAGGTAGTTGCCGACCCACCCCCAGTACACGGGCACGTCATCTTTCGTCTTTGAGCCGTGCATCTTCAGAGAGCCGACCTCGATCTCCGAAACCTCGTCTTCTGTCAGCATGACCTCCAGCTTGGCTACCGCCGCCGCCAGATCTGCTTTCCGGGCACCCGCATCGAGGATCGCAAAGAGACACACGGGCGGGCCTTCTAGCACCTGCACCCGGGTGATGCCGAAGAGAACCGGCCGACTCAGTACCAGTTGGACACAATCGAGAACCATGTCGACCTGTTTAGGGATATCCTCGTCGCCCTCGTTGTTCTCAGCTTCTCGCTGCATCCTGGTTATCAACTCGGTCTTGATCGCCTTGTAGAAAGTCCTTGTGCTCGGATCGTTCCAGATGCGACCCATGATGCTCTTGTCGAAATCGCTCTTGACGGCGTCGCCTCCGCTGGTCGCCACGAAGAGCAGCAAGTCGTCCGGCAGCACCTTTGTCAACTCTTCGACCGGCGACGTCGCTGCGGTTCCCGCCGATGCCAAACCGCCGACCAGTAACAAGGCCGCACAAACACGCGGGGTCCATCGAAATGTCGTCATGCTCATCTCCCCTTTCATAGACACATCAGTTGTTCCGCCCAATCGCCTGCTAATCATGGGAGGCCCAATTGTACCGCATCGGCCGCCTTTGGACAACAATGCACCGCAACCAGAAGCCAACGGCCCGGCGCTGGTTTGTGGGCCCGGTCTCCAAAACCGCCCTTCTACTCGATAGACGCCAAGCCCACGCGAATAATCACGGCATTCATAGGCGTATGGGCTATTCCAACAGAAAGGATACCGTCAGGTTGGCCTAACCGGCACGCAGTCTCTTGCCGGGGACACCGCTGGATCATCCTGGCGATCTCGGTCAAGTTCCCCCTTTACCTGGCGGCGATGGGCCTCGCCCGTTCGGACCCCTCCTTGTCGTCCGGAATCGTTGAATCAGGCCGAAGGGCATCATCAGGCAATTCCTTCAGGGCCCTGCCTATTGACAAATCGGGGTGGTGTGATTCTCCTGTTGCGTCTTGACTCCAACGATGGCAGCAGGCTGGGTAACCCCGAAATGATCCAGGCGATCGTGACTTCGATTCTGTTCGCGATGTCGGCCGTCAGCGCCGGCCGCACCACCCGCTTTCTCGGCGCCGGTACAGCCAATCTGAGCCGACTGGTGCTGGCCACTGCTTTCCTGGCGCTGTGGGCCCATACCGGCGGTCAAGGTCTGGCCGGCGTCGCCCTGCCGTGGTTGGTAATCAGTGGCGTGGTCGGGTTCGGCATGGGCGACCTGGCTCTCTATGCGGCCTACTACCGCATCGGGCCGCGGCTGGCCGTGCTGCTATGCCTGTGTCTGGCCGCCCCGATGGGGGCCTTCATGGAATGGATCTGGCTGGGCACGCGGCTGACGTTCGGCCAGATGTTCTGGGGCACGGTGATTCTGG
>CAZGRF010000128.1:0-8882 GCA_964527825.1 uncultured Pirellulales bacterium | reverse complement strand
TGTTGCCCGTGGTCAGGACCAGGGCGCCGATCTGGTTGCTCAGTGACATCAGGATGGTGCCGCGGATGCGGGCCTGGAGGTTCTCGTAGGCGATGCCCTTCTCGTCCCAGGCGGGATGGGCGGCCAGCGCCTGGTTGAATGGCGTAAGGATCGGCTCGATGGCGACCGTCAGCAGCTCGAAGCCCGAGTTGTCGGCGACCTTCTTGGCGTCGGCGATGGTCTCGGGACTGTTGAAGCGCGAGGGCATGGTGATGCCGACGACGTTCTCGGCGCCCAGCGCGGCCACGGCAATCGCAGCGGTGACGGCCGAGTCGATCCCCCCGCTGATGCCGAGCAGGACCTTCTGGAAGCCATTCTTGATGGTGTAGTCGCGCGTGCCCAGCACGAGCGCATGGTAGACTTCGTCGAGCACGTTTTCGGGCTGCGGCGCCGGCGGCTGCGCGGGAATGATGGTCACGCCAGCGTCGGTGCGCTGCGCGTCGGCGATCAGGAGGTCTTCGTCGAACGCCTTGGCCTTCGTCACGACCTGCCCGGTCGAGTCGGCCAGGATGCTGCAACCATCGAAAACCAGCTCGTCCTGGCCGCCGATGAGGTTGCAGTAGGCTACGGCGCAGTTGAACGCCCGTGCGCACAAGCCGATGACCCGACCGCGGTCGGCAATCTTGCCCAAGTGGAAGGGTGAAGCGGAGATGTTGAGCACGAGATCGATCCGGCCGGCGCCGGCGAGGAAGCCGGTAAGCCATTCGGTCTCCCAGAGGTCTTCGCAGATCGTCAAGGCGACGTTCAGGCCGGCGACGTCGATGACGACGGGGTGCGTGCCCGGTTTGAAGTACCGCTGCTCGTCGAAGACGCTGTAGTTGGGCAGCTCGCACTTGCGGTAAGTCTGGACGATCCGCCCGCCTTGGAGCACGGCCGCGGCATTGTAGAGCTTGCCGCCGGAGCGCTCGACGAAACCGATCACGATAGTCTTCTCGGGACAGGCCAAGGCCAACTCCTCGACGGCAGCGCGGTTGTCCTCGACGAAGTGGCTCTTGTAGACGAGATCTTCGGGTGGGTAGCCACAGATGGCCAGTTCGGGGAAGGCTACGAGATCCGCGCCCGCCTCGACGGCCTGCGTGTACATCGCCTTGGCCTTGGCGACGTTGCCCGACAGATCGCCGACGACGGCGTTGAATTGACCCAAAGCTACTCGCACCCGAGAAATTCCCACACAATCGCGTCGCAGGAGGGGCCGTCGGCAAGCTCGCGCTTGCCGCTGCCACCCAAACGGACACGAAACAGGGCGTTTTGTGTTGGGGAACGGGCCACCGACCGGCCCACAGGGCGCCAATTCTATCGGCGGGCGTGTCTGCATCAATCTTTTTTCCCGGCAAGCCAGGTTGGGCCGCACCGCAGCGACCCTGGAGAAGTAGGCTTGGGGAACGTGGTTTTCGGGTATAATAGATCGTAGGGTATGATGAAAACGATCCGCATTCTTTCCATGCTGGTATTTGTGTACGTCGGGTCGGCGGCAGGCGCCACGTCTCCGGTCTGGCGGTTCTGGTCACCGGTGCTGTCGAGTCACTTCTACACGATCAGCGAGGCCGAGCGGGACGCGGTTATCAACGTTTACGGCGACGTGTGGATATATGAGGGCGCCGCCTACAACGCCTACCCGTCGGCGGAGAATCCCGGCCTGATGCCGGTCTACCGGTTCTGGTCGGGCCGGCTCGGCAGCCACTTCTATACGATCAACAAAGCGGAGAGAGACGCGGTCATCAGGGTTTATCCCCGCGTGTGGACCTACGAGGGCGTCGCCTTCTATGCCTACCCGGCCGGGTCGCAGCCTGCCGGGACGCTGCCGGTATATCGTTTCTGGTCGGGCCGCCTGGGAACGCACTTCTACACCGCCGGCGACGCGGAGAGGTTCGCGGTGGTCAACGAGATGTCCTACGTCTGGACGGACGAGGGCATCGCCTGGTACGCCTACCCGGCCGAGAGCGCGGCGCCGGTGACGATCGTGAAGGGCCCGTATTTGCTGCGGCCTGCGTCCGATTCGATCACCGTGATGTGGCAAACGAACATCGCGGCCGACAGTCGCGTCGATTACGGCACAGCTTCGCCTGCCGAGTTGTCCGTGGCGCGCGACGATCTCTGCACGCTGCACAAGATAGAGCTGTCGGGTCTCGCGCCGGACACGAACTACACGTACCGAGTCGCTTCGGGCGGCGCCGCCAGTCCCGTCGGCAATTTCACCACGGCGCCAGGGACGGACCGCTCCTTTCGCTTTGCGGTCTACGGGGACAGCCGGACCTACCCGGACGCACATGCCGCGGTCGTCCGCAGCATCATCAACAGCAGCCCGGAGATCGTGTTGCACACGGGCGACATCGTCACGGCGGGGCGCGACTACGGACTGTGGCCCGGCGAGTTCTTCGCACCTGCCCGGGACCTGCTGCTGACGACGCCGATCATGCCGGTGTTGGGCAATCACGACTACGGCGGTGTGGGGGCGCTGTGGTTCTTCTACTTCTTCGATCTGCCCTACCAGGCCGGCTGGTTCGCGCTGACCTATGGCAACACGCGGTTCATCGGATTGGACACGGACGTGGGCTTCTCTCCGGGCAGCCCGCAATACGAATGGCTTCTGGGCGAGCTGACATCAGCCGCATACGGCGACGCGACGTGGCACGTCGTCCTCTTTCACCATCCGCCCTTCACGGCCACCGTCGGCCATTCGGACGATGCCAACGTCCGGAGCCAGTTGCTGCCGCTGTTCGAGTCGTACGGCGTGGACATTGCCTTCCAGGGTCATAGCCATGCCTACGAGCGATATCTGCACAACGGCATTTACTACATCGTCACCGGGGGAGGAGGAGGTCCTCTTTACAGCATCGGCCCGGATGACGTGCCGCCCATCCGTCAATTTGGCCTCAGCGCCTACCACCACTGCGTCGTCGATGTGAACGTCGCCGCACAGACACTGACGGTCGCGGCCGTGGACAACAGCGGCCAGACTTTCGATATGGTCGAGTTGCACCGGTAGTCGAGCGTGCGTCGTTTCAGACCGTTCACCGGAGAAAACCCTTGTGGACTCCTCGGACCCCCTGCTTTAATCTGCGTGAACTGGTTCTGACATGTAGAAGCAAGTCGTCTGGGCGCTGCACAGAGAAATCCATGAGGAACGACGGTCAGCCAAAGCACGATCTTACGCACTTAGCGATCCTCATGGGCGCGGCGCTGGCCGTAGGGACGTACCTGATCGTCACAAATGTGCTCATCAACCCCGATGGCACTTTCTACATCCACCGGGCCCAAGAGCTGGCGCGCGATGGTTGGGACGTCGCGGGGGATTTCCCTCCCGGCTATCCCCTGCTCCTGCTGGCCGCCCGCAGGCTGGTGGGCCTGTTCGTACAGAGCGACTCCATACTCGTGTGGATCTACTCGTCGCAGGCCGTTACGCTTCTGTGCCGGATGCTCGCTTTGGTTTGCCTCTATTTCCTGGGCAAGCTCCTGACGGACGCGAGGAGGAGCTTCTGGGCCGTGTTGGTTCTTGTCTTTCTGCCCTATCCCGCCGACTACGGCAGCGACGTGCTGCGCGAATGGCCCTTCCTGCTGTTTCTGGCCCTGGGCTTCTGGCTGTTGGTATGGGCGCTTCGCAGCCGGAGACCGTGGGTCTTCGGCCTCGTCGGCCTCGTTGCTGGGCTGGGCTACCTGATCCGCCCCGAGTGTGGGCAGTTGGTTATTTACGGCGCGGTCGGCCTGGTCGTAGCCTCTGTCCGGCTGCACGAGATGCGCCGGTCCCAGTCGCTTGCGGCGGGTCTCTTGCTCGTGGTGTGCTTTCTGATCCCTGTGTCGCCGTATGTGTGGGCGAGCGGGACGGTCGTCCCTCACCAGTTGAGACCATCCGGGTCCGACAGGCCGCCGGTAATCACGTCCGTGGGCGGCAAGTCGGCCAGCGACGACCCTCTGGAGTTCGAGGTCTCCGCAGGCGAGCTTCTCGAGATGTTCATCGAGGCATCCGATCCGGACGGGAACAGTGTGACGCTCTCGGCGGTCGCGGTGCCGGTTGGGACGCGGCCGGCGTATCGGTTTCGCGGCGCCGCGAACGGCGACTGTTTCTTAACGATCTCGGAGAGGGAGAAGGACTCGCTGCTGGCCACCTACGCGCGAGATGTCCTGGACTACGACGGCATCGCCTTCTACGCGTTTGCCCGGGCCGATGAGCCGGCAGGCTTGAGGCCGGTCTACCGATTCTGGTCACCCGTCCGCGAGCGGCATTTCTTCACGATCAGCGAGTCCGAGCAGAGGACCATTGCCGAAACCATACCCGCCGACCAGTGGCAAAACGAGGGAATCGCGTTCTATGCCTTTCCCGAAAGCTCTCAAGTCTCCGACGCTGCACCGGTGTACCGATTCCGCGATGCAGCGGGGGCGCATTTCTGGGGGTTCAATGAAGCTGAAGCGCCCGGCCGGCAACTGCGCGGCGACCAAGCTGAACGCGACGGGATTGCGTGGTACGCTTACAGCGGCGCACAGGTGCCGCCCGGTCTGACACTCGAGTCTGCAACCATCCGCTGGCGGCCAGGTCCAGACCAACGGGGCAAGCACCTGTTGAACATCATCGCCAGCGACGGAAGACTGCAAAGCTGCCAGCTCACGCGGATCAGCGTTGAGGCGGCGCGGAACGCGTCATCCGTGTCCGGCCGTCACGCCGGGACAGCTCGGTGGGGAGCGGCTGAACGGAAGCGGATCGCCCATGCGGCTCTGGTCCCGGTCGGGCAAGACGCCGCACCCATCAGACTCGGGCGGGCGCTGTATGAGATCGGCAACGCCTTCGGCGCGAACCTGATGTATGTCTTTCTCATACCGCTCGGCCTCGGCCTCTATCGTTATCTCAAGGACGAGGCGGGTCCCTACGAGCGGGCTTTGACGGCCGCTGTCATCGTGGTGAACCTCGGATTGATCGTCACCCGGTATGCGTGGATCGATCCCGGCCCGACCCGCCGGTACTGTCTCGCGCTTGTGGCGCTGGCCGTGTTCCACATCCCAAGAGGCGCGGAGATCATGGCGCGCTGGCTCAAGGTCTTCCTAGATTTGATCTGGCGACGACGGATTTCCAGAGCCGTGCCGGACGGGCTCTGGTTCTATCTCCTCATGGCGCTGGGGATCGGCCCTTTGTGCCTGCCGAAGCTGCTCAGACCGATGCGCGCCGACAAAAGGAGTTATCGCGCAGTTGCCCAATGGCTCAGAGAAAACACGAAAGCCGAGGACGTTATCGCCGTGCCTGATGTGCGCATCGGCTTCTACGCGGAGCGTAAGGGCCTGCCCTACGAAGAGCACGCCGACCCGAGGAAGGCCGACTACATCGTGGCGCTCGTCGCCAGCAATAGCAGGGAACCCGTCCCGAGCGGTTGGCGGGAAGAACACTCCCTGACGGCGGACAAGAGGAGAAACACGCGATTCATAATCTACAAGACCCCGTAGGCAGGCGATCGGCCTGCAAGTGCACGCACGGATGAGGTGCCGCGCCGATGGCGGATTAGCGGTTGGAGCCCACTTTCGCCGAAAAGACAAAGCTCTTCCAGGACAAGAGCGCCTTCAAGCAGATTCCCGCGTAGATGAGGAAGTTCGCCAAGGGGGAATGGTCCTTGGCAAAGTGCTTTTTGTGAAACAGGTACATGGCGCGATAGAATTCGAGGGCCGCCTTCCTGCTGTTGTATTTCGTGGACTCCCCCTTGTAGTGGATGATCTCGGCCCGCGGGTGGTACATCACGGCCCAACCGGCGCGCTTGGCACGAAGACACCAGTCCAACTCCTCTCCGTACATGAAGAACCGCTCGTCGAGCAGACCGATGTCCTCTACGGCCCGGCGCCGAATCATCAGGAAGGCGCCCGAAACCGCGTCCACATCGTGCGTCTCGTCAGGGTCCCGGTACGTGAGATTGTACCTGGCCACCGCCTGGCTCCTGGGAAACAGCCGGCTAAGGCCGATAAGGCGGAAGAACGCCACCTTCGGGGTGGGAATACTCCTGCGACAAGCAAGCTGGAGGGTCCGGTCCGCGTTGAGCACCTTGCAGCCGGATATCCCAACCCGGGGGTGCTCGTTCATGAATTTCACCATCCTGTCGATGCTGTCACCCATGACCAACGTGTCCGGATTGAGCAGCAAAACGTACTCTGAGGCGCTTTGAGAGATGACCATGTTGTTGGCGCGGGAGAAGCCAACGTTCGCCTTGTTCTCGATGAGCTTGACCTTGGGATAACGAGATTTGACCATCTCCACGCTGCTGTCGCGTGAATTGTTGTCAACGATCCAGACGTCAAAAGGCGTTCCGTTGGCGCCGGCATAGATCGACTCAAGGCAGCTTTGCAGCAGTCTCTGGGTGTTGTAGTTCACGATGACGATCGACAGCATGGTGCCGCAACCGCTACTCGGCTCGGACGGAGGCTTTCCTTGACGCCGGCCTGCGACAGGACAAACGAGCCCAGGCAACGTCCCGCCGGCAGCCTCGTCCGATTCATAAGTCATGCGATAGCCTTCTGTTGTGTACGCCGTCCTGGTTTCCGTTTCGACCGCGGCAGCTTCAGGCTGCATCCCGGTCGACAGCGCCGGAACCGGCAACACACCACCGGCGCCGTCCCGACGCTCACCTGCACCGGCCTACAGGTCTTATATCGGCCCCCGAAGGGCTTCGCTTGACACCCTCTTTCCGATCACGGCGCCAGAGAAAGGCCTATCATGGTCCACCAACATGGGGCCAAACCAAGTTTTATACGCGAAATCGAGAGCCTTGTAAATACCCTCTGTTGTTTCAGTCGCAGGTGGAGTGCGTCAGGCGCGGCTCCTCCGTCGCCGATTCACGGCGTCATACAGTTGCTTCTGCCGGTAAGCTATTCTATCAAGCGCAAATGCGGCCTCAACTCTTTTTCTGGCGGCATCCGTTACCGCTCTGACACGCTCCGGTGGCTGGGTCAAATAGCCCGCCACCGCCCGGGCAATGGCGTCGGCGTCTTCAACGGGGACCACCGTTCCGCTCCGGCCGTTCTCCACCATCTCGGCGACGGCTCCCACATCCGTGGCCACCACAGGGACCTTCATGGCCATCGCTTCGAGGACGACCATGGGACAGGATTCCAGGATCGACGCCAGCACGAAAACGTCCATAACAGCCAATATCGACGGCACGTCGCTCTGGAAACCGGCATAGACGACGTCATCCTCCAGCCCATTCTCTGCCGTCAGCCGCTGCAATCGCTCCCAGTAGCCGGGATCGGTATCCAATTTCCTGCCGACGACAAGGAATTTGACGGACCCAACCGTTTCCTTAATTCGCCGGGCCGCTCGAATGAAGTACGCGTGGCCCTTGAGGCGGTTCAGGTTTCCGATGGTGCCGACCACGGCACAGTCTGAAGGGATCCCCAGGTCTCGCTTGGTCCGGTCTTTCTGCTGAGGGCCGTACCGGTCCGGATCGAAGGTGCGGATGTCCACGCCGGAATGGAGGACCGTCGTCTTGGCGTAGAGCCGGGGATGATCGCCCACGCGCGACTCCTTGAGCTTCTCGCTCTGAACGACAACGACCGCCGAGAGGCTCGTCACCAGAGGCAGCAGGAGCGGCCGGAGCGGTCCAGGCACGGGATCGTTGTAGAGCCACACGATCGGGACGCCACTCAGACCGCCGGCCAGGGCCGGGACGAAATTGGTGACGCCGTCAACGTGGACGATTTCGATGCCGTTCGATTTGATGATGCGGCGCATGCGCCAAAGATTGCGAGGCAGCGACCACCAGAACCGCACGAAGTTCCACACCGGGGCGCTGCGCATGAAGCACTGAATCCGCGGGAACACAAATGACTGGAAGCCGTCCGGGCGCCACGTCTGGCCGCCCTTGTAGCCGACCAGGAAGATCGTCTCGACCCCGTCCTCGCGAAGTCGCAGGGCCGCCTGGTGCGCCCGCCGGTGCGGCCCGCCGCAGCGGTTATCGAGGATGCAGTAGAGGACCTTCATCTCTTGACCGTCTGCCCGGCGGCGCCGCGGCGCGACGACGGGAGCGGAACCGCCGCCCGCCTCCAATACTTGGGCTTCCTGAAGTTGAGATTCGGGATTTCGTCGCCGGCAAGCTGCTGCGCTGCGCCGTTATTGGACACGCGCACGACGTCCAGATCGAGCATGTCAGGCACCGCGAACTGCGAATTCCGGTGTGTCAACGCGTGGTATACCAACGGCACGCGCGCCAGATTGTAGCCCATCAGGCGCGCCACAACGGCATCGATGGAGGCCGGGTTCTCGCCTGCAATCAGCACTCCCGCCGGCTTGGGAGAGGGACAGAGAGGTCCTTGTCCCTCACCGGCGATCACCCCGTCGACGATCGTGATGACGTGCCCGGGACGCTTCCGGCCGAAATAGACGAGGTGGTTCAGGTCGAGAATCGTCCGCCACAGCGTCTCGTTGCCGCTCCAACTGCCGGCAGCAATGCGGCTGGCCCCCAGCCCGGCGGCGGCGCCTCTGAGCAGATGGTGCACGACAGCATACATCTTCCGTCGCGCGACGGACATCTCTCCATATCGCTCCCACCAGTCGTCGTACCAGCGGTCAGCCCAGCGCGTGAATACGTTGTTGGGCCAATAGCCATCGCCTCCTTCCACGTAGGCGCCTCGGATGTGATGCGGCAGATACTCCTTGAGCGCGTTGATCCCGACCAGGTTCTTCAGCGCCGCCGATAGGCCGGTCTTGATGTGCGTTTTCATCTTGGGAAGGTTGATCAACAAGTCGGCATCTCGGACAGCCTTGACCACGAGGTATTCGTGCTTGCCGGGTTTGTGATGTTCGAGCATCAGGCTCGGCTTGTACATGGTCACGCGGAAATTCTGGGCGTAGTCGGCGATCTCTTCGAGGAAGCTGG
>CAZGRF010000127.1:0-8899 GCA_964527825.1 uncultured Pirellulales bacterium | reverse complement strand
CGATGGAAAACGAGCTCGTCGGCAGCCACAACAATCGTATCCAAGTCACCGATACGTCCGTCGCTGAACAGGACCAACTGCGCCTGTGCTTCGGGATCGCGCGGGCTGTCGTCGGTACCGGGAGACTGAGCAAATGCACGCGCCACGGTGACGGCCTCGCCCAGGCGAGATGCTCCGTCGCTCGGCTCGATGGCGTCGACGGCCGCGGTGAGTTGGCGTTTGTCGGATGTGAAGCCGCACATCACTCGCGCACGACTGTCGAAGGCAATCACCATCGCATGGTCGGAGGCGTCGCGCAGCGAGACGACCGATCCGGCGCGCATCGACTCAATGAAGACCTTGGCCTGTCTCTTTGCTTCGTCGAGACGATTAGGCTTCACATCCGTCGCGTTCATGCTGGCCGAACGGTCGATAAGCAGGACATACTGCTGCCCTGGCCCTCTTCGCAACGACAAGACCGGACCCGCCAGCGCCAGCAGCATCGCCGTCAGCGCCAATAACTGAAGCAGGAGCAGCAGGTTGCGTCGCAGCCTCTGGAACGGGGCATTGACCTGCAGGTCCTGGACGGCCCGCCTCCAGAGCAGTGTGCTGGAGACGATGGTCTCGCGCCGCTTGAGTTTGAGGAAATAGAGCAACAGCAGCAGCGGTACGGCCACGGCCGCGGCATAAGCTCCGACTAATGGTGTCAACCACTCCATAAGCGCTTCTCTCACGCCGCCTGCTAACGCAACAGACGAATTCGCCTCAGATAATTCAAAACCAATGACTCCACGGAATCGGCGGAGTCCGCGCGCACGTAGACCGCCCCGCGCTGCACGCAGAAGTCGCTCAACTCGCGGCAGTAGGCAGCGAGGTTCCGCTTGTAGTATTTGATCAGCGCCGAGCTGACGGTAATCTCGGCCGTATCGGCATCTTCGATGTCCAGCAGCCTCAGATCCCCCGCCAACTCAGGCGATATCTCCTGCGGCGACAACACCTGAATCACGTAGAGGTCATACTTGGCGCCGATGAGCCGGCGCAGTGCGCTTTCGTAGCCTTGCTTGAACAGGAAATCTGATATCACGATCGTTATGCCTGAACCGATCCTGCCCGTGACGCTATCCTGACATGCCTTCTCAAAATCGGAGAAGCCTTCGCAATCGGTCGTCAGGAGCATCTCCGCCATCTGCGGCAGATAGCTGCGCCCGCGCATGTGCGTCAGTTGCGTCCGCAGACCGTCGGCGAACAAGCTAACCGTCAGTCGATTGTTGTTCACCAAGCTGACGTAACCGAGCGCCGCGGCGAGTCTCTTGGCGAACACGGCCTTGGGCGGGTCGCCGACGCTCATCGAGGCGCTCGCATCGGCCAGAACGTGAACCGTCAAGTCCTGCTCCTCCAGGAACAGCTTCAGGAACAACTGTTCGAGGCGCCCGTAGACGTTCCAGTCCACAAATCGCAGGTCGTCGCCGACCACGTAGGGTCGGTGGTCGGCGAACTCCACGCTCTGACCGCGTCGCTTGGAACGCCGCTCGCCTCGCAGCTTGCCCTGAAGAATCTTGCGACTAAGCACGTCGAGCGAGTCCAGCCGGGCCATGAATTTCGGGTCCAGCAGTTCGGTCAGTTTTCTGGTCGTCGTTCTTGCTGCGGTCATGGGCGTTTCCACATAGGTCCTACGCGTTGGCCTTCAACTCCAGGCTTCGCGGCGTCTGCGCGACAATCTCGTTGAGCACCTCGTCGGTTCGTATCCCCTCGGCCTGGCCCTCGAAGTTCAATAGGATGCGATGTCGCAGCGCAGGCAGAACCGAATGCGTGATATCGTCAAAGCCGACGTGGTACCGCTCGTTGAGCATGGCGCGGACTTTGGCGGACAGGACCAGGGCTTGCACGCCGCGCGGCGAGGAGCCGAACCGCACGAAGCGATTGGCCATGTCCGGCGCGAATTCCCCGCCCGGATGCGTCGCCAGAACCAGGCGAATCGCATAGTCCTGTACGTGCTCGGCGATCACGACCCGCCGGACCAGCTTCTGAGCCCAGAGAATCTTGCCCGCGTCGGCCACCTGTTCGGCCTGGGGTTCCTGTCCCGTCGTGGTCCGGTCCAGGATGCTCTTGAGCTGCTCGCGGTCGCTGTAGCCGACGAGCAGCTTGAAAAAGAACCGGTCCAATTGCGCCTCCGGCAACGGGTAAGTCCCTTCCTGCTCGATTGGGTTCTGGGTCGCCAGAACCATGAAGGGCTCGGGCAATTTGCGCACTTGTCCTCCGCTGGTGACGCTGTGTTCCTGCATCGCCTCCAGCATGGCCGATTGTGTCTTAGGCGTGGCGCGGTTGATCTCGTCGGCGAGGATGACCTGCCCGAAGATCGGACCTTTCTGGAATTGAAACTCGCGCCGACCGCTGGCTTGGTCTTCCACCACGATGTTGGTTCCCGTGATGTCGGCCGGCATCAGGTCGGGCGTGAACTGAATCCGCCGGAACTCCAGAGAGAACGCCGAGCTAAGCGTGCGCACCAGCAGCGTCTTGCCCAACCCGGGCACACCTTCGAGGAGCACGTGTCCACCTCCGAACAGACTAATCAACACGTTGTCCACGATGCCCTCGTGCCCGACAATTACCTTGCCGACCTCTCGGCGCAGCGCGTGAAACATTTCGCGGAACTCGCGACACTGTTTCTCTACCTCTTTCTCGCTCATGGTCATCTTGGTTTTCTCCTGAGACGCAAAACAGTGCGTCTCCATTATCTGTCCTCTCTTGCTCTGCGTTTGGCCTTGAGAAGTTGATCGATATGCGAGGCTTCTCGGACCGGCTCTTTCCTCTGTGGCTCTTTGGTTTCGGCAGGCTCAGGCTTCTCGGCTTCGTGTTGCGGCGCAGTGCCAAGGACCTGCCCCTCGTATTTCTCGGCCCTGTCGTAGCGTTTGGCTGCAACGGCCTGGGCCGAACGGGCCGACCACTGCGCGCGGAGCTTCTGACGCGTGGCCTGAAGACGAGACATCGTCTCGTCCTGTTCGCGTCGTCCGGTGGCCGAAACGATCCAGGCCCTGGCCCGCCTCAGACCGGCCCGCGCGTTCAGGACCACCCGACGCACCGCCACGTCCAGCAAGAACAGAGCGATCCAGACCAGCATCAGCGGCCGCAGCAAAGGCAGGTGCGTCTGGGGAAACTTCAGACCCGCGTAATCATACAGATTCGCCTGGTTCGGATCGGACGGCAAGACCCGCCCGCCTGTGATGCGGCTGACCTCTTCGAGCAATGGTGCATTGTCAGACAAGTCGCGAAACTCCGGAGCGAACGGAATGGTGACGATCGTGTTGGCCAGGCGATTGGCTTCTTCTGCGCCGCCGGCACGGTGGTACTGTACGTTGACGATATAGCTGCCCGAGGCAGCAGCGCGAAAACGCCCGGCATACTGGCCGGGCCCTGTCTGAGTCAGCCCCAGCGGCTCGGCCTTCATTTCGGGCGTCAGCACCTGCCCTTCGACGCGAGCGAGCGGCAAGGACCTGCCCTCCGCGTCGGACGCCTCGACATTGACCGTGACATCCTGACCCCGTACGTCGGCGAAGATTTCGCAATCAGCCGACTGCGCGGGCCGGCCCGCCCAACGAACGACCTGCTCCCAGAAGCGCGAGAAGTCCGACCACTGCATCCATTGCCCCGCCCAGCGGCTGTCGGCAGAGCTGGTGAATGCGACGCATCGACCGAGGCCGGATTGACACGTCGCGAGGATGGGATCGGCCTGGCTGCTGGCCAGGACAAGCTGACTCAGACCACCTTTGGGACCCGTGAGAACGTAGCCGTCGAGCGCAGGCAGAGGAGGTGGAATCCCCTTGATCGTTTCGCTGAGCGAATAGGCCACCTGCGGCGTGACCGTCTGCTCGATGATCATCGAGCGGCGCACCACCTGGGCCTCCTTGATGAAGATTTCCGGGATGCTCATCGGATCGGTCACGCGATAGAACCGCCCTTGCGTCGTCGTGGCAATGCCGGACAGCAGTTCGGTGTTGGCCTCGTCGCCGACCGCCACCGTTGAGACGCTAATGCCACTGTCGGCTATCTTGTTCCCAAGCTGGGCACAGAGCTCCGGATCGGAGGTCATTCCGTCGGTCAGCAGAATCACGTGCCTGACACCGCCTCTAACCTCCTTCAAGGCTTCGTAGGCCATCTCCATTGCCGGACCCATGATGGTTCCACCCCCAGCGCCTATGTTGCGAACTTGCTCGTAGATGTCGTCCTTTTCACCGGCGGGTCCCAGCGGGACCAACCAATCATGGGTCGCGTCGAAGACCACAATGCCCACCAGGTCGAGCCGGCTGAGCAATCGCACGGAAGCGGCCGCGGAGACTTTGCATATCTCCACCTTCTGACCGACCATAGAACCGCTGCGATCGATCACCAGCACCAGCGCGCCGCGCGGCATCTGCTT
Organism: uncultured Pirellulales bacterium; assembly: GCA_964527825.1. Classification (GTDB taxonomy): domain Bacteria; phylum Planctomycetota; class Phycisphaerae; order Sedimentisphaerales; family Anaerobacaceae; genus JAFGLV01. Next base: position 4,506 of record CAZGRF010000127.1, on the reverse strand, counting down.
CTTTTGCGGCGGATCCAGGTCTACCGGAAGTATCTCGGCCACCGGCGAGCCGATCCACCCGCCGGCTCCAAAGGAATCGGGGCCGCCGACCATAACCAGCCCGCCGCCGAGGTCGTTGACATAGTGACACAGCATTTCCTGCTGCGCCATCGTGAGGTATTGCACCGGCGTGTTGACCAGCACAACCGCGTCTGCGTCAAGCAGCCGCGCCAGCTCATCGGGCATGTTGCCGACGTCGGCGTATCGAACATCAATGGCCGCCTCCTGCAAGGCGCGAGCCAGGTCCGCACCGACGCCGCCGGCATCAAAGACGCGGACGTGACCGGGCCCAGCCACATAAGTCATTGCACTGACGCGATTGTTCTCAGCGATCCGGTCCTGCCGTGCGTCATCCGGGATGAAGGCCGCTTCGAACTGGTGCAACCCCGCTGAGCCAACCGGAAAGGAGATGGTTTTCACATTCGTTCCGGCCTTCAAGTCGACCGGGACCGTCACGTCGGCCGTCTCCGGCGAAAGGTCTACCGGCTTGCCGTTGAGAGTCAGCAGCAACCCACCGCGAACCTCGGCGGTACTGTCGAGCAGAAATCGCAGGTCTATCGTCTGATGGCTCCGCGCGCGCGACGGGGCCGCCAGCCGTTTGAAGAGCACCTCGCTATCATATCGATACCGCAGCGGCAGGACGTCGATGGGAATGTGGTTAGCCGCCACGGTGGTTTCGGCGACGTCCTTCAGGTCGCCCTCGGTCTCATTGCCTTCACTGACCAGGACGATCCGCGTCGCCGTATCAGGGGGTGCAATGGCCATCGCCATTTGGATGCCGTCGGCCAGCCGCGTCTGCTGACCAGCGAGCGTGGTGTTTCTGCGTCGAACCGTCTTGTCACCGGACGGCAACGTGGAGATATGCGCGGCCTCCGCTACATCGACCACAGCAAGCTGGTCTTCCGGCCTCTGCGAAGCAACGGCCCGCGCAAGATAGTCCAGGGCCGCTTCGGCCAATTGCACGGGAATAGATCGGCTGCGGTCGATCACCGCAATCACGGTCGCACGCCGGCTCGTCCGTACGAGCATCGGCCGGGCCAGCAGAACCGCCAGCAACAGCAAGACCATGACACGAAGAATGACGGCCGCGATGCGCCGCGCCTTGCCTAGCGCCGTGAGATTCCGCCGGGCCAACCACACCAAAGGGGCAATCGCCAAGCCCGCCACGAGCCACCAAGGTTGACCAAAATAGAAACCGTAGGTCTCAGTCACAACGGCTGCACCCCGGCTCAACAACGCTGGATACCAGCGAGCGATCACTTCTCTGCCATGTCGAGACCACCGGACTGCCTGCGTCTGCCCGCACCCAGATCATGACCCCGGCCTCCTCGGCGACAGCGCCCACGTCACCAACGCAATCGGTTCGATCTCGCTTGTCGATACCGTCCTGCCTTTCAGGGTTGTCCACGCCGCTACAACATCATGGTTTGGGGCCGGCGGCCTCAAGCTGATTGAAGTACTCTTTTACCGCTCCTTCGTATCGGCGTGGGATCTGGTTCTCACTAATAGCTTCGGCCGCACTGTCCCGCCCCGCCTGGACGACCTCCGAGAAATCTCGTCGAGCCTCCCCTTTGACTTGTGCATCCTTGAAATACCAACTCGCGACAATTGGGCCACCTTCCGACCGGCCCGGAGCCCGTGTCTTCTTGGTCGCGCTGTCAATCTCCTCAGGGATCGAATAGGGTCCGGGCATCGTGCCGATTCCGTCGCCCTGTCCCCCTCCGCCATCGAGGGTGATCCCCCACCAGGAACCCTCGCACATCCCTTCGCCGAGACAACCCATACAGCGACCAATCTCGTCCAGGCTCGCCTGGAGCATGAACGCCTGCTGCTGCCACGCTTCAAGGGCGTCGAGCTGCTCGATGGCGTCCGACAGTTCATCGCCCGCCAAGCCGCCGCCAGCCCCGCCAGCGCCCAGCGCCTGGCCGAGAGCGGCGCACTGGCCCTGGGCCGACTGACAGGCCGCTGCCTTCTCCATCAACTGCTCGATCATCGTCGCATCGAGTCCCTGTTTCTGCAGAGCCTGCTTCAATTGCTGGGGACTCACCTGCGCGAGCTTCTTGTCGAGACCAAGCTTCTCCAGTTCGCTCTCGAGATCGCGTTTCTCCTCGGCGAGTTTTCGCAGCTCCTCGGCCAACTGCTGCATTTGCTCGGCGAGCTTCTTGCGTGTCTCCTCGGACAATGTCCCTTCGGCCAACTCCTTCTGCATCTGGCGAAGCATGTTGGCAGCCTCGTTGAACTCACCTTTGGCCAGCGCCATGCGAAGCTGCTGCGCGAACGGATCGACAGAGCCATGCAACCGTTTGAGGGTTTGTCTCAGAATATCGGCTGCGTCGATCTGGGCGTGGCTTTGCATCTGCTTGATCTTCTCGGCCAGGTCCCCCAGGGCCCTGATCGCCTCCCGCTTGACATCGTGCGGCTCAGCAGCCTGCGCCAACTCGTCGAGCTTGCGCAGGTCATCGGCCAGATTCGGGTCACCCAACTGCCGCACCGCCGCCTTGACCGATTCCGTCGTCCGCTTGACCTCGGTCTTAGCCTCCTCGATTTGCTTGGCCTTCTGCTCAGAGTCACGCCGCTGTCTGAGAAAGCCGAGCAAGTCCTTCTGCGGCATGTAGAGCAACAGGCCAATCGCAATCAGCCATGTCCCCACTCCAGAGTACCAACTGCGTGACAAGCCGATGGGGAAGTGTCCCTTCAGGTCTGCTCGCTGCACGACGCGCAGCGACTCGGTCCGCGCCGCCTTGACAAAGGGGTCTCCCGACCCGGCCAGAGCCAGAGTCGTGCTGAACCGCTCACTGAGTCCGAGCCGTTCATCGAGCAGCAACGACGCCTGCATCCGGCTGGGCATCCTGAGAAACCAGGGAACCAGGACGAATAGCGTGACGGCCGCACCGAAGGCCCAGAGCGTTGGAGGCACCCGCACGGTCACGGCCAGCAAACGCTCGACCAGAATTGCCAAGATGGCGATTCCACCGGCAACGGCCAGGACGCGGCCCGCCTGGCGCAATAGCAGATTCAGGCCACAGCGAATGCGAACGGCTCGGATCTTCTGCTTGAACGACTTGCTGAACGACATGGCTCCGACTCTCTAGCTGGGACTCAACTGCCGTCCAAGAACCGACGGCTCAGACGCTCGGCGCACAACCGTCTATGTATTTAATGACGTGCCACATTTGCAAAGGTTACTGATTTCCTCAAGATTTCGCACGTGGTTTCTTCGCCACAATCGGATCCGCCGAATGATTGTAACACAGGACCGCGGAGAGAGTAATGTTCAAACTGCGCACCCGCCGTGCCTGCGGCCAACGTGTCACGTCGCCAACATGTGCCTGCACCTGGGTCGGAGGAACCGCCGGAACCCGGTCGTGGAGACTTGCGTCGGCGACGCCGAAGCCGATCGACTGCTCGCCCGCGCCACGCGCAACCCGTGGCGCGTCTAACAACGGTCGTTCCGCGAAGAAGTCAGCGAGACCTGGACCTAATACGGCCGGATCTCGCCTGCGACGATCTCGACCCGCCTCAGTGACAGCAGCCAGTCGTCCTCCTCCTGGGGGCTCGTCAGGTCCCGGCGGTGCTTGATGATCCCGGCCTCGCGCACGTCGGCGGTATCGCGGGCGTTGATCCACTTGACCCGGTAGGAGCCGTCGGTCATATCCACTGTGACAGTGCCGGGCTGATCCAGGTAGACCAGATACATCCGTCCCGGCTCCGCCAGACAATAGCCATTGTCCACGAGGTCCTGCCGCGGCTGCATCCGCCAGAACGGGATCAACTCGAAGAAGTCCCAAACCTGCTTGACAATGTCGTGACGGGCCTGGACTCTCTGACTTAGGTCCAGCGTCCCGCTCAAACCCGACGCGGGACTGCCGCCCATGTCGGCCAGGTTGACCATCGCGCCCGACATTATCAGGACATACGCATTCTTGCGCAACTCGTCCGTAGAGTAGTCGGCTTGGCGACGACTGCCCGGCCAAAGCGTCTGCTGGGCGTACAGCGGTTTGGACGGGCTGTGGTTTTGCAGGAGCACCCGGCTAAGCCGGCGGAGATTCACAGTCCTCGGGCCTTGCAGGACGCCGCACGAGGTCCAGTCCGCGTCCTTGAAGACATCGTTGCCAGTTGCGTTCGAGACGCACAGCAGATGGCCGAAGGGATCCATTGCTCTGATCCTCCGGCCGAGCCGATCGATCTCTTCCCTGCTCAGGTAAGGGTCGCTGCTGCGTAAGGGCCCCGGGTTGCCGACCATCCACACCATGTTCCAATACGACCCGAGCCGGGCCAGCGTGTAGCGGAGATAGACGTCTTGCTTAGCCTGCTCTCTGGGAAAGTCGGAATCCCGGCCGAGAAAGCCCGAGGCAGGATAGACTATCATCCGCCGCGCCGCTAAGTCGTCCAGCACCGATTCAAGCCAGCGGTATGCCGGCAGGTTGGGCTGCTGCCTTTCGGCGTCCCACAACGCCGACGTGTCCG
>CAZGRF010000126.1:0-8914 GCA_964527825.1 uncultured Pirellulales bacterium | reverse complement strand
TCCGACGCGGCACTGTACTCGCGTGCATTCCGGGATCTTGTGGCGGTCAGCCTCATGGCTTCAGTCCTTGATTGAGGAACTGCCTGGTGATGTGGGTCAGGGCCGCGGCGCGCCTGGCGGCTTTGCCGCTTTCGGACGATTGGGCGACGGTGGGAGCCAGGGCCTGTTCGATAATGCGCTGCTGGGCTTCGTTCACGAAGAACACCAGCGGTATCGCATACAAGGACCTCCTGCGTTGAGGCATGGCTGTGTTCAATCTGCGGCTCATGAGTCTTTGCAATTGGCCGTGCGTTTGGCCGATGAGCTTGGCCAGATCGTGCACGGGCCTCTTGCGGCAAAGGCGGCGCAAGATCGTTAGCTTCTTGTCCAGCATGTCACGGCCACCGAGCCGGTTGAGCGTGGCCAGCAGGAGGTCGGTCTGCTCGTCGTCTACCTTCCAGACGACGGCCTGCGCCGCTTCGTGGCCGAGCTCGCGCAGGGCTTGGCAGCGGTGATAGCCGTTGATGATCTGAAAATGGCCGCGCTTGTCGGGATGGCGCCGGACGACGAGCGGCTCGTAGCGTCCGGTGCGCTCGATGTTGCGCACGAGCTTGGCGAAGTTGGCCCGGCTCATGCGATTGGCGCTGTCCGGGTGCGGCACGAGCCTGTCCAGGCGGATGTGTCTGATGCTGTCGTTCATGGCAGGGTGACCTCCAGGTTGGGGTTGAACCAAATGTAGTAGGCCGGACGGTGGGTGAGCTTGCCGAGGATGTAGCGCGTGCGCTCCAGGCCGGGCGGCATCGCGCGCCGGCGCCCGTGGCTTTTCAGAAAGTGCTGGATACAGGTCTCAATGAAATTCGCTGCCGGCTGGCTCAGCGCGTCGAGCGTCTCCTGCACCGAGATGGGGTCGATGAGCCGGTCCTCTTCGATCCCGACGGCGCTGAGCGCCTCGATCAGCTCGGCATGATGCAGCGGCGTGCGCGACGCGCCGCCGTCGGCAAGAGGCTTCATCCCTGCGCGTTCGAGGAACGGGTTCACCTTGGGCATGACCCCAAGCGCCTCGATAATGGGAACGTTCATCTTGGGCATGGTGTCGCGGACGAGCCGGGTCGCCAGGCCGATTCCTCGAAAGCGCGGCTCGATAACGACCCTGGTAATACAGCGGACATTACGATTGATCAGCGACAGCTCGGTCTGGCGATCGAAGTCCGCGAAAACGCCACCTGTCGCGGCGCGACGCCGTTCGACGCGTGGGGTGGGCATGGCGTAGACGATCGCGCCGGCCGGCTTCGTGCCGAGCGCGGACAGCCGCCGCTTGGGGCGCAGGGCAAAGACCGCCTTGACTGCGGCCGGGCAACTGTCCCGATAGTGATGCATCACGAGCTGCCGGTAGTCAGCCAGACCGCCTGCGACAATTTCAAGCGCCTTGTGCAGAGAGCAAGTGTGCATGTTCACCTCGTGGTTTTGTAGACAACGTCGGCCGGGCCGCAGAAGTCCTTGGTGACTACCACGTCGGGAGCGAGGTCGAGTAACAGGTCTCGGTGACTTGAGGCCAGGATGAACGCTGTTCCGGTACGCTTGGCGAACTTGTGGATGTTGAACGCCAACGTTGCGGCCGTGATACGATCCAGCTCCGAGCCGAACTCGTCGGCAAAGACGAAACGCTTACCCGCCGCCAGCGCCTGGGCCAGGCGAAAGCGGTACTGCTGTCCTTCGCTGAGGTGGCACGGCCGGTTGACCACGCTGAACGCATCGCTCAAACCTACGATGCCCAGCATTCGCAGCGTTGCGACGATGTCGGTTTCGAAACAGTCGATGACGGTCTTGTCCTGTGGCAGGGGCATGCGGGCGAGGTTGACCGACTCGGAAGCCGGGATCTGTCCCTCCAGCTCACGCAGGAGGACGCTCTTGCCCGATCCGGAAGGCCCGGTGATGTAGACGATGTCGCCGGCGCCGATCTCGATTCGGCACGAATGGACCGGGGCCCTGTCTGTCAGCCGGTCCAGGGTCAGCCCGAACATGCGGCAGACCTGCACCATCCGGCTGCTAACGGGACCTTGCCACCGGAAGCGTTTTGAGATCGTGTACGTTGCCATGTGTGATTGTCCTTTCTATTTGCTGACCTGAGCCGCTTCGGCCGCGGCGGCTGTGTACGCGCGGGCCTTGCGAATGGTCGCGCGGACGCGGTGATAGCTAAGGTTGCGGTTGCAGCGAATACGTTGTATGGAGAGGCCCCGCACGAAGTGGTCTTTCACGATGGCCAGTTCGAGCGCGGTAAACTCGGACTTGTGCGCCACGCAGACGGAATAGGTCGGGTCCGCCAGCCGTTGCGTGATCATGTGTATCCGGCGCGCGATGCAGGAGGGTGTAACCGCCGCTAACGTGGCGATCCTCCGGACCGTCTCGCCGCCGTCGAGATACATCGCGATCAAGGCCCTGTCTTCGCCGGTCAGCAGGTTGCCTCTGAGGCGGAGCAGCTCCCTCACATCGCGCGGACTCAGCTCTCTATCGCGCGATGGCCTTATGGGCTGATTGTGACATTGCCGCATACTCTGCGCCTCGGTTGGTCTGGGCCGGCGAGATCCCGGTGAGCCCATCGGCCGCTGCGAGACACCGCCTCACTCTGTGTTTGCCAAGCATACAACATAGGGTCGTATTTATGCGACGAGTGAATATCTGTCAACGGTTAGTTTGATAAATAGTGAAATTTTTTCGCCCTTCTTGTTCTTGGGGCGCGCCGACCGGCCGTCGGGGTGCAGAGCGGCATTCCGGCGGTATGTCCTTGCCGGGAACGAGCCTTTTCGGTAGTGATAGGGCACTCTTGGGACTGAAAGGAGCTTTGTTAGGCGAAGTCACGGGTAAGGACGGGCAACTATGAAAGGCACCAGCATGCGGCTTCAGCAGGAGACGGCCTACACACGGGATGGAGTCAGCAGCGGCCCGCCTGTCGGTGCCGAGCCACCCTTGTACAAGACGTATCCCGACGGTGGCCGGATTGCACTGCCTCCCTTGGCGCCGGGCCCGCAGGAGCATCCGCCGCTTTAGGGCCAACCCCCCCGTCCGGGACAACTGGGCTATCTGCTCTGGGCCTCGACGGGCCTCGCACGGCGCGAACGCGTTTGACAACGTGCACGGCGGGAGCATAAGGTACGCGGGGTCGCTCTTTGGGAGCATAGCGTGAGCGTATCCCGGCAGCCATTGCGGAGGATGCCTGCCGACAGGGGGCGCCGATGTGTGACAGATTGCAGGGGACCTGTGGTGCGAGATATGGACGAGTTGTTTGCGGCGTTGGGTCGGTCCCGGTTTCGTAGTCGGTTTCGCTTGACTGGCAAGGAGGCCGAGTATCTGCGTCAGCGGGGCATTGAGACAGTGCTCGAACATGCGCGGCGGTTTGTCAGGGAGCGCCTGGCGGACGCCGAGCCGGCTAACGACGGCAAGCAAACCCCCATGCGAAACCATCCTGTCTTCATCGCGCAGCACGCCACGGCCACCTGCTGCCGGGGCTGTATAGAGAAATGGCATCGCATCCCCAAAGGTCGGGCCCTGACAGAGGCTGAGATCGCCTACCTTGTTGCGGTCATCGAGCGCTGGCTGCGGCTCTCCTGTGGCGAAGGAGCGTCGCCTTTGTAGCGCCCGCAATACGTCGCTGGGCGAAAAAGCGGCTTCGGTCCGAAAAAACTTTGTCTTCCCCGGGCTTGCGGACTATACTGATGCCCCAGGAGGAAACACTGTCATGAGGACAAAACGATGGAACGGATTCCGAGAGTCGTTGTGGTTGGCAGCACTTACGTTGACATGGCGTTCAGGTGCGGCCAGGTTCCTCAAGCGGGTCACGTGGTCAGTGGTTCAGCCTTGGCGTGCACGATCGCCGGGCCCGGACCCACGCAAGCGGTGCAGGCGGCGCTGTGCGGCTGCCGGGTTCATCTGGTTAGCAAGATAGGGGGCGATCCTTTCGGCCAGTTGGCCAAGAAGAGCTTGGCTGACTGCAACGTCGAGACCGACTTTGTCTTCACGGCCCAGGCCAAGAACACCGGCGTCGTCGTGACGCTGGTCAACGCCGCAGGTGAGAACGCCTGCTGTCACTACACGGGCGCCAACTCTGCCTTGCAGCCGGCCGACATCGAGACGGCTGAGGAGCTTATCGCTGAGGCGGACATTTGCCTGCTCCACGGCGGCCTGCCCCAGGACGCCATCGTGGCGGCGTTACGATACGCAGGTCTGCACGGCACGAAGGCGATTCTCAACCCGGCCCGACCGACCGAGCATGAGAACCGCCACAGCGCCGATCTGCCGGTGGAGTACTTTTCAGCCGATATCCTCATTCCGAACCTCTCCGAGGCGGCCGATATCACCGACCAATTGGCCGCGACGATCCGCACCGCGAAGCTCATCGGCTCCGACTTGGTGGCGCGCGGGGCGCGTTGTGCCGTCATCACGATGGGCCGGCGCGGGTGTATGGTTGTGGACCGTGGCGGGGCCGACCATGTCCCCGCCTTTGGAGTGGATATGGTCGACCACACCGGCAGTGGCGATGCCTTCGCCGGCGCCCTGGCGGCTTATTGCGCGGTCAAGGACGATATCCGCGAAGGCGTCAAGTTCGCTTCGGCTGCCGGCGCCTTGACCTGCACCAAGTTCGGCGCGATTGAGGCTTTGCCTTCCAAAGCTGAGATCATTCAGCTCCTGCAGAAAGAAGACATCGACCTGCTGCACGAGAGTTAGCTGCTCGTCCGGTCTGCCCGCCTCAGGTGAGGCACGTCTTCTGGCGGGAGGGTGTCATCGTGGGAAGTCAACTGCTGCAATCGGCGGAATGTTCCTTGCCATGGAGGTGCACAGATGCCGGAACGGCTCATCGGGAAGGTGGCCGTTGTCACAGGCGCTAGTCGCGGGATCGGCCGGGCGGTTGCCGTAGCGCTTGGTTCCGAAGGCGCAGTGGTCGTCCTATCGGGGCGCTCCGAGCCGGACCTGCAGGCGACGGCCGAGAAGGTCACTGCGGCAGGCGGTGCCGCCGAGATCACCCCGGCAGAGTTGACGGATGAAGCGTCGATCCGGGACCTCGTCGATACGACGAGCCGGCGGCATGGCCGGCTCGACATCCTCGTCAACAACGCCGGCATCACGCATTCCGCGTCGCTCGCAGAGACCCGGACCGAGGACCTGGACCGCTGCTGGGCGATCAACGCGCGGGCGCCGTTCATCCTGTGCCGCGAGGCGCTCCCTCTGCTCAGGCAGGCCGAACGAGGCTGCATCATCAACATCGCGTCGGTCGTCGCGCTCAAGGGCTATCCGCTGCAGAGCGCGTACACTGCCTCGAAGCACGCGCTGCGCGGGATGAGCATGTCGCTCGCCGAGGAGTTGCGCGGCTCGAACGTGCGCGTACACGTGATCTGTCCCGGCGGCGTCGATACGGAGCTGGTGTCGCGCATCCGTCCTGACATTAGGAAGGATGATCTTATCGGGCCTGGCGAGATCGCCGAACTGGTCGTCTACCTCATCACACACAAGGGGAACGCTGTGCTCGACGAGCTGCACGTGCGCCGGGCGGCCTCCGCGCCGTGGTTCGTTTCGTGAAGAGACAGGAATGGGCGACATGCTCAGAATAGTGTCCGCTGTGCTGTTGGCTGCTGTTGTAGGTGGAGCGGCGGAGCAGGAAACGAAGACCCTCCACCTCACGGGCCGGGGCAACGATGATCCCTTGCCATGGGAATTCTTCTGCACCGGCGGGCACAACAGCGGGCGCTGGACGACCATCGGCGTGCCCTCGAACTGGGAGTTGAAGGGCTTCGGCTCGTACAACTACGGCCAGGACCGCCGTAAGTCCGACGAGCAAGGCAAGTACAAACGCGCCTTCACGATCCCGAACGACTGGCAAGGCAAACGCATCTTCCTCGTGTTCGAAGGCGTCATGACGGATACCGAGGTCTGGGTCAATGGTCAATCGGCCGGACCGAAGCACCAGGGAGGTTTCTACCGCTTCAAGTACGAGATCACCAACCTGGTCAAGCTTGCCGAGAACCTCCTGGAGGTTACGGTCAGCAAGGTCTCGTCCAACCGAAGCGTCGAGCAGGCGGAGCGACAGTCCGACTACTGGGTCTTCGGCGGGATCTACCGACCCGTCTATCTCGAAGCCGTCCCGAAAGCGTTCATCGAGTGGGTGGCTATCGACGCGCGGGCCGATGGTGTCTTCCGCATGGGCGTTCATGTTAACGGAAAGCAAGGTGCTGATTCTGTCCGGGCCGAAATTATCGGCCCTGATGGGTCTCGGCTCGGCGCGCCGTTCGAGACCGAAATCGCGCCGGGCCAAAGCGTCACGACCGTTCAAACGCAAGTTAGCGAACAGAAGAACTGGACGGCTGAGACGCCGAACCTGTACCAGGCGAGAGTCACGCTGCTCAGGGGTCAAGAGCCTGTGCATACGATCACGCAACGGTTTGGCTTCCGCACGTTCGAGGTCCGGCCGGGCGACGGCCTGTACCTTAACGGTCAGAAGATACGCCTCAAAGGCGTTTGCCGGCACAGCTTCTGGCCCGATTCAGGGCGCTGCCTGAGCCGCAAGATCAACTACGATGACGTGCGTCTCATCAAAAAGATGAACATGAACGCGGTGCGCATGTCGCACTACCCGCCGGACCGCGACTTCCTGGAAGCGTGCGACGAGCTGGGCCTGTACGTGCTCGACGAGCTGGCCGGCTGGCAGAGGCCGCCTTACGACACCGAGATCGGCAGGAAACTCGTCGCCGAGATGGTCCCGCGCGACGTGTGCCATCCGTGCATCCTCTTCTGGGACAACGGCAACGAAGGCGGCTGGAACCGCGACTTGGATGGCGAATTTGCTCGCTACGACCCGCAGAACCGCATGGTCCTGCACCCGTGGGAGAACTTCAACGGCATTGACACGGATCACTACGAGAGCTACGCCAGCACCCTCAGCAAGCTCGCCAGCGGCAACCTGTTCATGCCCACCGAGTTTCTGCACGGCCTCTACGACGGCGGACTCGGCGCCGGGCTGGATGATTACTGGAGAGCGATGTACGATTCGCCGCTTGGTGCGGGTGGATTCCTCTGGGCGCTGGTCGACGAAGGCGTGGTCCGCACCGACGAAGGAGGGCGCATCGACGTGCGAGGCAATCTGGCACCGGATGGGATCGTCGGCCCCTACCGCGAGAAGGAAGCCAGTTTCTACACGATCAAGGAAATCTGGTCGCCGATCCAGGTCCCGCTGGAAAGGCTGCCATCCGACTTCGATGGGAAGGTCCCCGTCGAGAACCGCTACGATTTCACGAACCTCAACCAGTGCCGCTTCACGCTACAGTCGGTGACGTTCCCCGGCCCCATGCAGAAGCGAGACGGCCACGATGTCCTCACGGAGAAGACCGTCGTCGCACCGGACGTACCGCCCCACGGAAATGGCATGCTCGATCTCGCGCTTCCTTCCGAGTGGCACAACGCTGACGCCCTCTACCTGACGGCCTATGATCCCGGCGGCAAAGAAGTCTGGACATGGTCTTGGGATATTGGGGGACACGACCGCTTACGTCGGGAGAGGGCGAATGATGATTCGCCCCTACGAGGCACGCCAGCCAGGAGTGTGGTTCAAGGCGGCAGGGTGCGTGTAGAGGCCGGCGATCTGGTGATGGTGTCTGATGCCAATACTGCCGACGTCACGACGGTCAGCGTGGCCGGCAAGGCCATCGCCTTCACCGGCGGTCCCACCCTGATCGGCGGCACCGCCGGGAAGGCTGCGTTGGCGGTCCGCCAGGAAGGTGAAGCCGTCGTTTTGGATGCTGACTACGCCGGGGATATGAAGCACATGCGCTGGACAGTCTACCCGAGCGGTTGGGTGCGCCTGGAATACGAATTCGCGCTGGAAGGGCGGTTCGACCTGTTCGGCGTCAGCTTCGACTACCCCGAGGAGAAGATGCGCTCGATGCGCTGGCTGGGACGTGGGCCTTACCGTGTCTGGAAGAACCGCATGAAGGGTGGCCGGCTCGACGTTTGGAACAACATCTGCAAGAGCGAAGCGCCGGGTGAGACGTGGGACTTCCCCGAGTTCAGGGGCTACTACCGCGACTGGTATTGGGTGACATTCACAACGGAGCAAGGCGAGATTACCGTCGTCAACGACACGAACGATCTGTTCCTCGGCGTCTACACGCCCAACGACGGGCCGTTCCCGGCCAACACGAAACTCGACGCGCCGCAGACCGGCATCGCGTTTCTGCACGGGATTCCGCCCATCGGCACGAAATTCCAGAGGCCGTCAGCGCTCGGACCCGAGGGTCAGAAGAACAAGGCTTCCGGCACGTATCGCGGCAGCGTGTGGTTCCACTTTGACAATTCGTAGGGCGGGTTCTCAACCCACGCGGGCCGAAGGAAGCGAATGCCATGGACGCGTGGGTCAAGGACCCACCCTACAAGTTAGAGGTAACAGGCATGAGAGCAGTGATTCAGCGCGTTTCGCAGGCGAAGGTCGAAGTTGAAGGCCAGATTGTCGGGCAGATCGGTCAAGGTCTGTTAGTTTATCTCGGTGTCGGCAAGGACGACTCCGCTACCGACGCCGAGTTCATGGCGGATAAGCTCGTGAACCTGCGCATCTTCGCCGATGACGCGGGCAAGATGAACCGCAGCGTCATGGACATCGCCGGCGGGATTCTGCTCATCAGCAATTTCACGCTGCTGGGCGACTGCCGCAAAGGCCGCCGGCCCAGCTTCGACGCGGCCGGCCCGCCCGAGCCGGCCGAAGCTCTGTATGAGAAGGTCGCTGAGCTGATCGCCCGCAGCGACGTGCCTGTCGCGAAAGGCTCATTCGGCGCCTACATGCAAGTGACCAGCGTCAACGACGGTCCCGTCACCTTCCTGCTCGACAGCACCCGCCTGTTTTAGGCGTTCGGAGTTCCGCCTTCAGGCGGTTGAGAACCGCGTAAACGCGGAACTCCAA
>CAZGRF010000125.1:0-8920 GCA_964527825.1 uncultured Pirellulales bacterium | reverse complement strand
CACGCTCTAAGACACTCGCCGGCTTGACGGGCCGGATCAAGCGTTGATCACGTTCACCCTCCCGCCATTTCTTGTTCTGGTCAGCATATCTAAGAACCAGTTGCCGGTCAAGCCTTTTCCGACACTGTCGTCCGGCACATGGCAATGTTTCGTCGTGACGTGCGCTGACGGCTCAGGAGCAAGGAGTAGGGGAGATTCAGGTCCGATATGACAACATAACCATTCTCGCAGCTCGACGGCTCGAATTCGTGCATCAGCACCGGTATCGGCCGTTCCGAAGACGAGAACCAGGGACTACACCTTGGCTGGAGCAGAATCGCGTTCAACCGCGGCCGATCTACCTGCGCTGGCGATGCGCAAGCCGCCAAGAGCAGTTTGGGCACTCCGGCCCACGCTTCCCGTTCCCATCGACCGCCATTTCCGGTATCGGCCCTCCAGCAGGTCAGAGACACTCGCACGTTTCAATTCCGCAAGTGTCCTGGCGATGTAGGTCTCGACGCTGTGGACCGTGTCGTGGACGTTGCGATGAGCTCCTCCGACAGGCTCGGGAATGATCGCATCGACCAAGCCAAGCTTGTACAAGTCTTTGCTGGTGAGCTTGAGAGCCGCCGCGGCGTCTGCGGCTTGTGACCCATCCCGCCAGAGAATGGCCGCGCAACCCTCCGGGGAAATCACCGAGTAGTAGGCGAATTCCAGCATCGCCAGCCGATCCCCGACAGCGATGCCCAGCGCACCACCGGAGCCGCCCTCCCCGATGCAAATGGAAATAATCGGAACCTCCAGACGCGACATTTCACACAGGTTCACGGCAATCGCCTGCGCCTGACCACGTTCTTCGGCCCCAATTCCGGGATACGCTCCCGGCGTATCTATGAGAGTAATGATGGGCAAGCCGTATTTCTCGGCGAATCGCATTTTTGCCAGCGCCTTGCGGTAGCCTTCCGGGTTGGGGCAGCCGAAGCTACAAGCAATCTTCTCCTTGGTGCTCTTACCCTTGTTCTGGCCGACGATCAGGACCCTGTTCCTGGCGATCTGCCCGATCCCCGTGACAATAGCGTGGTCATCACCAAAACACCTGTCGCCGTGCAGCTCGCGGAAGTCCTGTACCATCAGGTCGAGGTAGTCCGTCACGAGCGGTCTTTGCGGATGACGGGCGACTTGGACGGTCTGCCACGCAGTGAGATTCGAGTAGATGTGCTTCAGCGCGGCAATCCTGTCTTTCTCGATCTGTCGGATTTCGACGGAGTAGTCGATTCCCTTCTTGGCGCTGAGCTTGCGCAACTCGTCAATCTGCCGCTCAAGATCGGCCGCCTTCTGCTCGAAGTCAAGGTACCCACCGTTGCTCGCTCTACTGTTGCCTTCCGGCGCCATGCCGTCGCCCAATCCATCTCACCGCGCCTGGCCTGCGGGCTGCCCCCACACCAGACAACGCGTATACAAAAAACTACCCGCGCTATGGGCGGGGATTCACGGTACTTGCGCTGTTTCCGTCAGCATCATTGTCGAAAGTGGAATGTTAGCATTTTCACGGTGCCAACGGAAGAAAAAAATTGACACGAGAAACTGCCAGCTATACGCTTGGCTATCGGATGGGTTTTGTCTCGCAACTGTAAGGCTTTACCAGTGAAAGATTTACAGCGGGTCTCTGTCATAGGATTGGGGCTTCTGGGTGGTTCGGTTTCGTTGGCTATTCGCCAGTGCATGCCGGGAGCAACGGTGGTCGGCTACAGCCACCGCGCGGTAACGCGCAAGAAGGCCAGAAGCCTCGCCGTTGCGACGGAAGTTGCCGACAGCCTGGCAGCGGCAGTATCCGGAACGGACCTCGTCGTTCTGGCCACGCCGATATTCACGTTCGAGCAGTACTTCTCTGAAATCTCCGCAGTGATCCCGTCCGGCTGCATCGTGACCGACGTCGGTTCGACGAAAGTCCTGCCGCACCGATGGGCCGAGCAGCGGCTGGGCAAACAAGCGCATTACGTGGGCTCACATCCTGTGGCGGGCTCCGAGCGGAGAGGTCTGGAGTTCGCGCGGGATGATCTCTTCATGCAAGCTCGCTGCATCCTGACGACCACACCGCAAACGGATCCGGCAGCAGTGAAAACACTCAAGGGCTTCTGGTCGGCTTTGGGCTGCTACGTACAGACCATGGACCCGCAGGAGCATGACCGCATCTTTGCCAACATCAGTCACCTGCCGCATCTGATCGCGGCGGGGTTGGTCAATGCCAGCGACGGGGAAGACATGAAGTTTGCAGGCAAGGGGTTCCTGGACAGCACCAGGATCGCGTCCGGTCCGGCGACCATCTGGACGGACGTGCTGCTGGCCAACGATGGCAATCTCGCGGCAGCGGTGGATAGAGTCCTGGCGGAATTGACGAAACTGCAGAAAGCCGTCAAAGAGAAGGATAGAAAGGGCATTGAAGCTCTGCTTGAAGCGGCGCGCCGCAAGCGTGCCTCGGTAGTCAAGTACAAGATCAGGAAGAAGGAACTGCTCTCGTGAAGCAATGGCGCTTTGAGGTCTTCAATCGCTCCGGCTTTTCGGATGTACATGGGACGGGTGTATTGGATGACATTCGGGAACTCGGCATTAAGTCGGTCGAAGTAGTGCAGTCGGCAAAAGTGTTTCTCATCGAAGGCGAATTCGAGGGCGAATTCGCCGAACGGGTGGCAAAGGAACTCCTGACCGATCCCGTTTGCGAGGAATACTACATTGGGCGAAGTGGTGCTCCGGCCGGACTGGCCCACGCGACCCTGATCGAGGTCCATCTCAAGAGCGGCGTCACCGATCCGGTGGCTGAATCGGTCATGGCGGCCATCTCCGACATGGGCGGTGCGCCGACCCACGTCCGAACTGCCCGCAAGTATATCCTGCTGGGCGAAGTCCGACCCGCGCAGATCGACACGATCGCCAAGCGGGTCCTGGCCAATGACTGCATCGAGGATGTTGTCGTCGGCAATGAGGCCGAGCCGCCGAGCCCGCACCTGAGCCCTTACCGGTTCAGTCTCGTGCATTGGCCGATCCGCGACCTCGACGACAGCGCCCTGGAGGCGCTCAGCAAGGAGAAAGACCTGTTTCTCAACCTCGTCGAGATGAAGACCATCCAAGACTACTTCCGACGAATCGAGAGAGAGCCGACGGATGTTGAATTGGAGACGCTGGCCCAGACGTGGAGCGAACACTGCGTTCATAAGACGCTCAGAAGCGCCGTCGACATGGCCATCGACGGCCAGCAGCTCCACTTCGACAATCTGCTCAAGGAAACCGTCTTCAAAGCAACCAGTGACCTCAACAAGGACTGGTGCATTTCGGTCTTTGCCGACAACGCGGGCGTCGTGGAGTTCGACGACGAATCCGCCGTCTGTTTCAAGGTTGAGACGCACAACCACCCTTCCGCCCTCGACCCCTACGGCGGCGCCGCGACGGGCATCGGCGGCGTGATTCGCGATCCGATGGGAACCGGCATGGGAGCGCGTCCCATTGCCAACACGGACATCTTCTGCTTCGGGGAGCCGGACAAGAGCCTCGACGAGATTCCCAAGGGCGTTCTGCATCCGCGCCGCATCATGAAGGGGGTCGTGGCCGGGGTACGCGACTATGGCAACCGCATGGGCATCCCGACCGTCAACGGCGCTATCTACTTCGATGATCGATACTTGGGCAATCCCCTGGTCTACTGCGGCAACGTCGGCCTGATGGACAAGGCGAAAGCGTTTAAGCATCCGCAAAGCGGCAACTTCATCATGGTCGTAGGCGGCCGCACTGGGCGCGACGGGATTCACGGCGCGACCTTCTCCAGCGGCGAGATGACACACCAACACGAAGCGATCTTCTCGCACGCCGTGCAGATCGGCAATGCTATCACCGAGAAGAAGATGCTAGACGTGCTGCTACAGGCGAACCAGGCCGACCTGTACGAAGCCATCACCGACTGCGGAGCCGGCGGCCTCAGCAGCGCCGTCGGCGAGATGGGCGCCAAGCTCGGGGCGGAAGTGGACCTCGAAACGGTCCCCCTTAAGTACACGGGTCTGAACTACACCGAGATATGGATCAGCGAGGCTCAGGAACGCATGGTCATTGCGGTCAAGCCTGAGAATCTCGAAGCGATACAGAGAATCTTCGACAGCGAGAACGTTCAGGCGACGGTCATTGGCCGTTTCACAGACGACAGGAAGCTGCGGCTGCGATACAGCGGCCAGCAGGTCGCTGAACTCGACATGGAATTCTTGCACGACGGCGTGCCGAAATACAGCCGCCAGGCGGTTTGGACGAGCCGGCCGTTCAGTGAGCCCGCCCTGTCGGAAAGAAACGACTACAACGATGAGTTGCTTCGCATTCTCTCCGCCTACAACGTGGCTAGCAAGGAGTGGGTGATTCGCCAGTACGACCATGAGGTACAGGGCGGCTCGGTCGTCAAGCCACTCACGGGCGTCGCCAACGACGGCCCGAGCGATGCGGCGGTAATCCAGCCGAAGCTGACATCGTCGCGCGGACTGGCCCTGAGTTGTGGCATGAACCCGTTGTACGGCGACATCGATCCGTACTGGATGGCCTTGGCGGGAATCGACGAGGCTGTCCGAAACCTGATTTGCGTCGGTGCCAGGATGGACCGGGTGGCGCTGCTGGACAACTTCTGCTGGGGCAACTGTACCCATCCGGAGACTCTTGGCACCCTCGTGAGGGCCGCCCAGGCCTGCTACGACGGAGCGATGGCTTACGGGGCGCCCTTCATCTCCGGCAAGGACTCGCTCAACAACGAGTTTGCCTGTGACGACGGAGCGACGATCTGCATCTCTGCCACTCTGCTGATCAGCGCCATGTCACTGGTGGATGATATCGACAAGTGCGTTACCATGGACCTGAAGCGGCCGGGCAACCTGCTCTTCATCGTGGGCCGCACGAACAACGAACTGGGGGGATCGCACTACTACAAGCTGTGCGGGCAAATAGGGGCCAATGTGCCCAAGCTGGACCTTGAGACGGCGCCGCTGATTGCAGCCAAGATGGCCGAGGCGATTGCCGAAGGGCTGGTCGTGGCTTGCCACGACTGCTCGGAGGGCGGGCTGGCGGTGGCACTGGCGGAGATGGCCTTTGCAGGCGGGTTGGGGATCGAGGCCGACCTGCACGGCGTGCCCAGGAGCAAAGACTGCGCGCGAGTCGATGCGCAGTTGTTCAGCGAATCGAATAGCCGCTATGTGGTGGAAGTCGAGCCGGCCAACTACGACGCCTTTGCGACCACGATGCTGAACCTGCCCTTCGGACAGTTGGGCAAGGTCAAGGCAGAGCCAAGGCTCGTGATCCGGTCGGAGAACGGCCGGAAAGTCATCGACGCCGACCTGGACACTCTCAAGCGGGCTTGGCAGAAGACGTTTGACTGGTAACGGAACTTGCGGGAGCACAAGGAAAGAAGATGGCAGAGGTCCGAGCATTAACCTTGCGAGCAGCGGGTATCAATTGCGACGTCGAAACCCAGCACGCGCTTGAGATAGCAGGTGCGAAGGCCGACCGGGCGCACGTCAACCGTTTGATCGAAGACAAAGCCCTGCTGGATCGCTACCAGATTCTGGTCTTTCCAGGCGGGTTCAGCTACGGCGACGACGTGGCAGCCGGAAAGATCCTCGCCAACCAGGTTGTCCACCATCTGGCTGAGCCGATTCGCAAGTTCATCGACGACGGCAAGCTCGTGCTGGGCATCTGCAACGGCTTCCAGGTCCTGGTCAAGATGGGCATTCTGCCAGGCAACGGAGCCTTCAAGCAGGAAGAAGTCACCATTACTTACAACGACAGCGGCCGATTCGAGGACCGCTGGGTGTACCTCCTTCCCCAGACCGATAGATGCGTGTTCATCGAGCCGGAACGACAGATCTATCTGCCGGTGGCTCACGGCGAAGGCAAGGTCGTCACCAGGGACGATGAGTCTCTGCAGCGGCTCAGATCCGAAGGCTACGTCGCCTTCAAGTACGTCGATAAGAACGGCGAGGAAGGTCCCTATCCGATCAACCCGAACGGGTCGGTCGAGTCTATCGCCGGTCTCACCGACAGCACCGGCCGCGTCATGGGGCTGATGCCCCACCCGGAACGATTCATCCGACGGACCCAGCACCCACACTGGTCGCGGCTGGGAGAAGACCTGGACCCTGACGGAATCAAGATCTTCCGCAACGCCATCAGGTACGTGCGCGAGAACCTGCTCCAGTCCTGCACTGCATAAGGCGGCCGCGTCTATCCGACAGGCATGATCAACCGAGGATGCCTCTCAGCTCACGTGTGAAGTCAAGCAAAGGAACGCCGGGAGCGTTTCTGGGCCGGTCCACCGGCAGCAGAGTCTCGATGGCGGCCCGCAAGCTCGGTTGCATCTCACCTGAGGCGCTGTCGAGAAGCTCCATGATCGGAACATGAACGAACGGGCGCCGGATATCCGGGTGAGGCAAGGTCAGTTCAGCTTCATTGACCACAAGATCGTCGTAGAGCACCAGATCCAAGTCGATCCGGCGCGGCGCGGACTTGTCATCCTTGCGGAGACGTCCGTGTCCGGTCTCGATAGGTTTCAGCACCTCATTCTTGACTCGCGCAGGGCTTAGGCTGGTTTCAATCTGCCAAACACCATTGACGAAGTCCGGGTGGCCCTGCCTGTCCAAAGGTCCGGTCCGGTAGAAGGTTGACGACGCCCGGACTCGCAATGTCTTCTTGAGTGTTACCAGCGCGGCGGTAACATTCTCTCGTGGCTCGATGTTCGAGCCAACCGCAACGAACGCCACCGACCGTCGAGGAGAATCACTCATCGCGGGCACTCTTGTCGCGGACTATCTTCACGGCAACCGTCCGGGCGAAACGCAAGGCGCCCGGCTTCTCCACCACGACGGCGACGCGCTTGACACGGGTGTGCCGGAGGCAGAGGTCTGCAATACGCTGTGCCAACGCCTCGACGAGACGAAATCGAGAGCGCTCGGCCATCGTGAGGACCTCCTTCTTCAGGGCCTTGTAGTCGATCGTGTCCTCGATCGCATCCGTGCGGCCGGCCTCGTGGAGATCGACATAGAGTGTGATCTGAGCGACGACATCCTGTTTCTCGCGGCGCTCCTCCTCGTTGATGCCGACGACGCACCGAAATCGCAGGTCGCAGATACTGATCTCGTCGAGAGGCGGTTGTCCGCCCGCGTCAGTCATACGTATGCCCCTTCATGTGATAGCCGCCATCGACATAGATGATTTGCCCGGTGATGAAGTGGCTGCGCAGCAGGAAGAGAACCGCATCAGCCACATCCATTGGATCGCCGTGACGCTTCAGAGGGTTTGTGTGAGCCAGCTTCTGTAGGTAGCTTTCATCCTGCCCGGCGGGCGGCAGGATCAGCCCCGGTGCGACCGCATTGACAGCGATGCTCGGGGCCAGTTCCAAAGCCAGCATGCGCGTCAGTGTCAGCAACACGCGTTTGCTGATGTGATAAGAGGCGTGTTCCCGGTCGTACGTCGTGACCCTTGTATCCAGGAGATTGACGATATGCCCAGGCCGGCCCTGCCGGGCAAATGCCCGAGCCAGCATCAGAGGGGCCACCGCATGGATTTGCAGGTTCCGCCAGAGGGACTGCTCGGAGGTCTCCCAGAGGGTCTCCTGGTCGAAGACTGAGGCATTGTTGACAAGGATGTCGATCGGGCCGGCCTGCGAGATCGCCTGTTCCATCAGTCCTTGTGTCTGTTGCACCTCCGACAAATCGCACTGCAGCAACGAGCACGAGGCCCCGATACACCGGATGTCCTCGCACAGGGCATCCGCTGCCGGCGCAGAGCGATGGCAGTGGACCACCGTATTGACGCCCTGCCGAGACAGCGACAGTGCAATCGCCTTGCCGAGCCGCTTGGCAGCGCCCGTGATCAGTGCCGTCTTGCCCTTGAGAGAATCGTCCATGTCTGGGTTTACTATTTGCGATCTGCTATTTACTATTTGGACAGTGTTAGGCTACAGACCTAATCGTAAATCGCAAGTCGCAGATAGTAAATAGCCAATGGGCACCGATATTCCGAAAGAAGGCATTGTCGCGATCTATAAAGAGGAGGGTATGACCTCGCACGACGTAGTCGATGCCGTCCGACGCCACACCGGCCAGAAGCGTGTGGGACACGCAGGGACGCTCGATCCTTGCGCCAAGGGGGTGCTCGTGGTCGGCATCGGCAGGTCCGCGACAAAAAGGCTCGACCAGATCGTGGGAAGGGAGAAGGAATATGTCACCCGCATCAAGCTGGGCTGGCGCAGCACCACCGACGACCGAGAGGGTGAAAAGGAACAAGTGAGCGTCGCGGCGATTCCTGCGGAGGATAACATCCGTGACGCCCTGAAGCATTTCGAAGGGATTATCGCCCAGCGTCCTCCGGCGTTTTCCGCAGTGAAGATCGGAGGAAGACCCGCCTATCGCTTCGCACGGGCCAGGAAGCAAGTCGAACTGGCAATTCGAGAGGTCGAGGTGAAGGAGATCGAATTGCTGGCCTATGAATGGCCCTTCCTCGACCTCCGCATGGTGACGGGGCCTGGGGTCTACGTGCGGGCCATCGCGCGTGACCTCGGCGAAGCCCTCGGCACGGGCGGCTATGTGGAGCAACTGGAGCGGACTCGCGTGGGGTCCTTTGTCAAAGAACAAGCGGTCCGTCTCTCAGATACGTCCTAAAGCATCGGATGCGATCACGATGAAGCAGGCACTTTCACGAAAGCAGAGCTGTCCGTCCAAGGCTGCAATCACCCGGCCTTTGTTGCGTTGGTTCGACCGGGAGGCACGTGACCTGCCCTGGCGCCAAACGAGTGACCCCTATGCAATATGGGTCTCCGAGATCATGTTGCAGCAGACGCAGGTTGAGACGGTCAAACCCTACTACGAGCGATTCCTTCGGCGTTTCCCCACGGTGCAACGGCTGGCCCGGGCCCGCCTGGATACGG
>CAZGRF010000124.1:0-8974 GCA_964527825.1 uncultured Pirellulales bacterium | reverse complement strand
GCGATGTCATTGTAGTGCCGGTCCGGCCGGCCAACAAGCGTTTTTTTCGCGAAATCGTCGGTCCCGTCGCCGGTCCTCCCTGGACATATCTGCAAACACCCAGAAAAAATGCTTGGGGGGCTTGACAAAGTTAGCCAGCCCTAACTATCCTATTGAGAGTGTTGCCATGTGATGGACAGAATGATGGGTACAGCAAACAGATCCAAACTCAGTGCTTCTCTGGAAGACTACCTGGAAGCGATTCTTAACGTGGCCGGCGACGAGGAAGGAGCTCACAGTAAGGATATCGCCGAGGCCCTCGGGGTAAGGCGGTCCTCAGTTACCGGAGCTTTTCAGTTGCTCAGTGAAAGGGGGCTGGCGAACTATCGGCCTTACGGGTGCATTACGTTGACCGAATCCGGCCGGGCCGCTGCCACTGAAGTTGTCCGGAAGCACAATGTCCTGAAGTCCTTCTTCGTGGAGGTCTTGGGCGTGGATTGCGACAGGGCACAACAGGCCGCGTGCAAGGCCGAACACGCCCTGGGCCCCGAAATCATCGCACGGCTGCTGGGTTTTATTGAATACGTGACGGAAAGCAACAAGAACGGCCGCGACGTGGCCGGTGAATTCCGGCGTTTTTACAGGAGACGCGCGGCCGCAAAGACCAAAACGGCAAGGCGATGAATGTGGGCAAGTTCGTGACAGAACGACAGATGCGACCTTTGTCAGCAACCAAGGCGGGCGAGCGTGTCCGGCTGGTCCAGGTCAACGCAGGGCGTGGCCTGAACAGTCGGCTGGCCGCGATGGGGTTGGTGGCAAACACGGAGTTGAAGGTTGTCAGCAACGGCCACCCCGGTCCGTTCGTTCTTATCGTCAAAGAGGCCAAGGTGGTACTGGGCAGGGGCGTAGCTCACAAGATATTGGTGGAATAGGCCTGCGGGCCGGTTTTTTTTGAGGATGGAGTTCGTCGCCCCTAACTTCTGAGGTTGGGCGCGGACGCCGGCGGTGAGGTTATGGCACGAATCACGGTGGCGTTGGCAGGCAATCCCAATAGCGGTAAGACCAGCGTGTTCAACATGCTCACCGGCGCCCGTCAGCACGTGGGCAACTACCCCGGCGTTACGGTGGAGAAGAAGAAGGGTGTCTGCACCTATGGTAAGGACCGGATCGAAATCGTGGACCTGCCCGGGACGTACAGCTTGACGGCATATTCAGCGGAAGAGCTAATCGCCCGCAACACCATCCTGGATGAGACGCCGGATGTCGTGGTGGATGTGCTTGATGCCTCGAACATCGAACGCAATCTGTACTTGGTCACCCAACTGATGGAGATGGATGTTCCTCTGGTATTGGCGTTCAACATGAGCGACCTTGCCAAGAGGCGAGGGTTCGAGTTCGACGTGGAGCAGTTGTCACGGCTGCTCGAAGCGCGGATCGTCCCGACGGTGGGCAACAAGGGGCACGGGCGGGCTGCCCTCTTGGAAGCGATTGTCGAGACCGCGCGGCAGGACCCAGCTAAACGGACCCACCAAGTGCACTACGGTGACGAGATTGAAGAAGAACTCGGCAAGATTGAGCACGCTGTGCGCCAATCGCAGGGAGGTCTGGTCGAGCGCTACGGCCCACGATGGACGGCGGTCAAGCTCCTGGAGCAGGATGAGGAGGTCACCGCCAAGGTTCAGGACACAGAGGTTCTCGATCTTGTCCACCGCAGCGTCACGCACTTGAAGGACATCTTCCGTGACGAGCCCGAGATCGTGATGGCGGACCGGCGTTACGGGTTCATTTCCGGCGCGTGCCAGGAGACGATCAAGAGTTCCGTCCAGCGTCGGCACGATGCCAGTGACACAATCGATGCCGTCGTGACCCACCGCGTCCTGGGGCTGCCGATTTTCCTGCTGCTGATGTACGTCGTCTTCTTCCTGACCTTTCGTATCGGCGAATATCCCATGACATGGCTGGAAACGCTCTTCGGCTGGTCGGCCGATGTGATCGTGGACCATTGGCCGGGCGGTGGCGCGTTATGGCTGCGTTCGCTCTTGGTGGACGGTATCATTGGCGGCGTGGGCGGCGTGCTGGTCTTCTTGCCCAACATTCTCCTGTTGTTTATGGCCATCGCGCTGCTGGAGGACACGGGCTACATGGCGCGCGCGGCCTTTGTGATGGACCGGATCATGCACAAGATCGGTCTGCATGGCAAGAGCTTCATCCCAATGCTGATCGGGTTTGGCTGCTCGGTGCCGGCCATCATGGCCACGCGCATCCTTGAAAACCGCCGCAGCCGGCTGACTACCATCATGGTCATCCCGCTGATGAGCTGCGGCGCGAGGCTGACGATCTACGCCCTGTTCATCCCCGCCTTCTTCTCGGAACGGTGGCAGGGGCCTGTTCTCTGGCTAATCTACGTCATTGGCATCGTTCTGGGGATCGTCGCCGCCAAGGTGTTGCGCCTGACCGTGTTCCGGGGGGAGACGACGCCGTTTGTGATGGAGCTTCCACCGTACCGCCTGCCCACGGCGAAAGGGGTGCTCGTCCACACTTGGCAGCGCGGGTGGATGTACTTGCGCAAGGCCGGCACGGTCATTCTGGCAATGTCGGTGGTGCTTTGGTTTGCGATGAGCTTTCCCAAGCCACCCCCGAACTCGTTGACTGGCCTCAGTGAGCAGCAGGTCCGGCAGGAGAGCCTGCAGTATTCCGTTGTTGGGCGCGTGGGTCAGGTCGTCGCACCCGCGCTGAAGCCGCTGGGCTTCGACTGGAAGATCGGGACCGCCCTGATCGGATCGGTTGCGGCCAAGGAGCTGTTCGTCTCGCAGTTGAGCATCATCTACGCCGTGAGGAGTCCAGATGAAAGCGCCCCGAGCCTGCGCGACAAGCTCCGCGCCGATTACACACCGCTGGTCGGCTTCTGCGTGATGCTGTTCTGCCTGGTTAGTGCCCCGTGTGTGGCGACGGTCGCCATGACACGGCAGGAAACCAGTTCCTGGCGCTGGGCACTGTTCCAGTTCGTCGGCCTTACAGTGCTGGCCTATGTCGTAACGCTCATCGTCTACCAGATTGGCCACGTGGCGGTGGAGGGGTTGTAGGTCTTCTCGGATTTTTCCGCCTTTTCGCAGAATTGTGCTTGACACCGTTAGGTTGGCCTAATAATATTAGGGAAAGCTAATTATTGAGCTTCCTATGACGGCAGAAACTACATTATCGCTCAGCGCCAGTCTTGAGGATTACTTGGCGGCGATCTTCTGGATCGTGGCCGGCAAAGGGGCCGCACGGGTCAGGGATATTGCCAAGCGGCTGCGGGTAAAGGCGTCCTCGGTGACGGGAGCGCTGCAACTGCTGGCCCAGAAGGAGTATGTCAACTATAGGCCCTACGAGCCGGTGACACTGACCAGGGAAGGCTTCGATCAGGCGGCACAGGTGGTTCAACGGCATCGAGTGTTGCGCGAGTTTCTCACACAGATATTGGGCGTTGATGAGGTTTCCGCGGAGAACGCGGCCTGCAAGCTGGAGCATGACATCCCGGGAGCGATTGCGCAGCGATTGGTGGGGTTCAACGAGTATGTCAGGAATCTGCCCGAGCACGAGCGGCGCCTAGTGGAGGCATTTGCTGAACGCAGCGCGGCCACTACGCACGGCCGGGACTCTCTGCTCGCAAGGCAAACAACGGTTGCGGATTTGAAAATCGGTCGAGAGGCGGTTATTGCAGCCGTCAGGGGAAGCGGTCGCGTGTCGAGGCGCTTGGCCGACATGGGACTTGGCCGGGGTGCTCTTGTCGTGGTGGAAGCTGTGGCCCCCATGGGCGACCCCGTTCGCGTCAGGATTCGGGGGTATCGGTTGGCCTTGGGAAAACGAGAGGCCGAGGGCATTGTCGTGGTCGAGAGATAAGGTGTTTTTTTGCCAAAAGAGTTAGGAATGGCTAACAATGGCGGCGAGAGGTAGGAGATGTCAGTCAGTGTAAGGAAGGGCGATGTGCCTGCCGATGACGTCGAGACGCAGGAGCGCAGAACCGAACAGGTCATGGTGCCCGCAGGTGGTGGCGCACGTGGGGATATGATCGATTCGCACAGCCTTTTTGGCAAGGGCAATGAGATCGCGATTCGTCATGGGGATCATGTGTATCGATTGCGGATCACGCGAAATGGCAGATTGATCCTGAACAAATAGCAGACGCCGACGAATCGGCCGCACCTGCAACCAAGCAAGCAGCGAGCCAGCCAGGGAGCAGATGAGACCTTCACTGAGCAAGGTCTCGGCTGCTCCCTTTGTTTTGGGCCTCTGTCACGATGCGGTACGGACAAGGGCATTCCTGCTCCTCGACGTGCCTGGAAAGGGCAACGACCTTGCATGACGATACTCAGCAGTCGGATGAAAGCAAAGAGCCCAATGAATCGGTTGTGACCACCCCGTGATTCCTGGACGAGTTGAGTTCAATGCGCTGCCTCGTTGGCTGAAATCAACGCGCAGGTTGAATTGAAAACCCTAAGAGCAAAGGAAAGACTCATGAAGAAGACATCACTTCGTCGTCTGGCGCTGAGCGCGTCCGTTTGTTTGTTGACACTCTCTGTCGCTCTTGCGGATTCTGATCCGACCGGAAAGGTAAACTTGGTCCTTACGCCAAGCAAGGACAACTACCTGAATCGGTGTTCGGGCAGCGGCACGGACACCAATTACGGCGCCGCCGAGAGGCTTCTGGTCCGCTCGTTTGACGGCATCGGGTGCACCTTGGAGGAGCCCAAAAGCGCTCGTACGATCCTCCAGTTTGACATCCCCAACCTGAAGTACCAGGTCACCGAGGCAACCTTGAGATTGTACCACTGCCAGAAACTTGGCAGCCTGAATCCCGTCGGAAGAACGTACGAAATCCGGCGATTGCTGAACGACTGGACCGAAGGGAACGGCACCAAGACCGCTATGGAGGGTGGGACGGCGCTCGGGTCCAGTTGGGAATGCCGGCACAACTTCGGCGAGGCTCTGGCGTTTTCATGGGACAGTCATGATCTGCCACATATCTGGGATTTCTTATCCGAGGAGACTGGCGGTTCCGGTTGGGCCTATCTGGGCGGCGGGGACTTCCCCTACACCGATTGCAACGAGGTCGATCATTGGGGAGGTGACGAAGTGTGGGCCGTGGCGGTTGTCCCGGAAGCCTACGGATGGATGGAATGGGACGTGACCGCACTGGTCCAGGAATGGAATGTGGGGACGCTTGCCAATCGTGGAATGCTGATTCGCGACGCGGAAGAGCAGTGGCATTCCCCCGGCCTATATCCCGAAGACAACAAATTCGGAGTGTGGTTCTACAGTCGAGAGTACGTGGCCGCGACAGAGGAGGCGGAGGACCGCCGCCCTTGCCTGATCGTCACGTACGACCTGAACAGTCCTTACGATCCCAACGCGTCTGCCGATCCGAATGAGGCCGGCGCTTCGGACAGTGCTGCAACGTTGTGAGAGCCCGGTTTGTTGTTGAGTCAGACCGCGGAGTAATCACGGTGGGGCGTCCGTTTCGCGTTGCAGGTGCTGGGCGGACGGCCCTTATTCGATATGACGAGAGGCGCTTCTTCTCCAGACCAGGTCACGAGGAAACAACGATGGAGACCATTACGAAAGAGCACGGTTCCGGTGGACGTCGTGCATTCACTTTGATCGAACTGCTGGCGGTCATCAGTATCATAGCCCTGCTCTTGACGATTGCGGCAGCGGCTCTGAGAAGGGCCAGAGAGCAAGCGCGACAGGTTCAGTGCGGCAGTAATCTGCGGCAGCTCGGTTTGGCATTGGGAATGTACGCGGATGTCTACGAGGACTGGCTCCCTGAGGCCGCCAATCATCGGGATCCCAATTCAGAAGAGAACTGGCACCAGAACTCTGCGTTCCTAAGCGGCCTCGGAATCCCGATGAATCGGCGAGAACGCAGCGTGCTGACATGCCCCAGCCATCCTGATCCCGGCCTGAACACCGCTGATTTCCTGGACGATATCGAGATGGACCTTTGGATTAGCTACGGAATGAACGTTGCCTTCGGTTCCTGCCGGACCGATGCTCACGAGCGTAGACAGCGAGTGAATTTCAAACAGCCGGCACTGACAATGGCGTTTATGGACGCCTACGCCTACGGCAACGCGATCGGCGAGGTCGGCTGGCAGTCTTGTCTTTCTCCTTGCGATGCGTACCGCCACAACGAGTACGCCCAGGTCTTGTTCTTGGATCTACACGTGGGCAAGACCTCACAGTTGGTCCATAGCTGCAGCGAGGAGGACATCGACTTCGGCTTCTGGGGTTGCTATTGGCTCAAACCGTAGAGTGAGACAGATCCAATCTCGGTCCGTTGATTGCTTTGTCCTGCGTTGCTCAGAGCCAGCGTCTGACCTTGGCCTTGTAGGCATGCCACGCCTGACCGAACGTCTCTTCCATCATCGGCTCTTCGCCGCGGATGAACGCGAATTCCATCAGCAGAGGAAACGCGAGGACCGCAATGAATGGTGCAGTCGTTCCCAAGAAGACGGCGATGCCCAGAAGAATCAGCGCAAACCCCAGGTACATCGGATTTCGGCTAATCGCATAGACGCTGTGGGTCACAAGCGAGGTCGATTTCTCGAACGGCTTCACAGTCGTCCGGTGCTGCTTGAGTGCGCGGTCGGCAACCAGGTTTAGGACGACCCCGAGAGTCATAGGTAGCAGACCGAGCAGCGCCCAGGGGAATGCGATCACCCGCGCCCCTGGCAGCAGGAAATGCAACGACACCATGGCGGCGATTGAAACTAGCAGGTAGGTAGGGGGCAAGACTCGTTTTCTTCGCGCGGCTCGTCGTTGCTCCTTCTTCATCGTCGTCTCCTATGAATCGGAGTCAGGGATCGGTTGTCACCGGCCGGGTGCTGCTGGGTTGAGTCGGGGCACGCCCGGGTAGCATGGCGTCTTGGTTGCGGCTGTGGCGTATCTTGCTAAGGGTTGCTACAGCGCCCAGAACGCCTCCCATGCATAGCACGACGACAGGCCCGACGGAGAAGTCAAAACAGTAGGCAAGCACGAGGCCGGCGATCGAGGCAAGCGACGCAACCGCCCAGGCAGCTACCAGGCGGACACCCCAACGCGAAGAGAACATCGTTGATGCCGTGGCCGGCATGATGAGAAAACCAAACACAACGAGCACGCCGGCAATTCGCACGGCTGTCGTGATCACGATGCCAACCAGTGCATAGAAGACGAAGTCCCACCCTGCTGCGTACGTCCCGTCGGCAGGGCCCTCGCGGTAGCGCTCGGATACCCGGAGCAGCGGCCTGCGGAAGAGGTAAAAGCAGAGCCCCGTCACCGCAAAAACGGCCAACATCAAAACGACGTCGGACCGCTGGATCCATAGCAGAGAACCTCCGAGTATCTCCTCCGCGTGAATCTCCGTAGGCGCCAGACCGATCAGAAAGACGGCCGCGGCCGCCGCGATGGCATAGGAGACTCCGATGACAGCCTCGATTGGAAGCTGAGTTGCTCTCTTGTGCAGCAAGGCGTAGAAAGCGGCTAACACTAGAACGCTAGCCAGTGATACCGCATACGCAAGCGGCGTTTCCTTGTGGGCGCCGAATGCAAGCTGTGCCGTGATGGAGCCCACGGCGGCGACTTGGGCCAGAGCGATATCGATGAAGATGACCTCCCGCTTGAGCACGTGCAGGCCCGAATAGGCCAGGATGCCGCTCATCATGAGACAGGCCAGGAATGGCAACCCTAGCATTTCCAGGAATTCTGACATTATTGATATCCTTTCTGCCAAAGCAGAACGCGCAGAACAACCGCGCAAATGAAGAATGCGCCGAGGGACAGCACGAGGCTCGGGCCGTACGGAAAGCTGAACAGATAGGACGATCCGAGACCCACAACGCAGGCAACAAGACCGATGCTCCAGCCCAGCCACACGCCGCCGGCCCATCTTCTGGTGAACATCGCTGCAATGGCGGCCGGAATCATCATAAAGGCATAGGCCAGCAGCACCCCCGCGACGGGGACAATCAAGACAGTGATGATCCCCTCACTCAAGAAGAACAGGAAATCCCAGAGTCTCTCGGCTGCCGGCGGGAGGCGGCCTTCGGCCAGGGCGATGAACCGGTGCCGTGTCTTGACGTGAAACAGCAGCAGAGCGATATAGACTAGGATCGTGACGAGCACCAGCGGCCAACTCACCCATTCCATATATCCGGAGAGAGTCTTCTCCAGATAGGCGTCGCCGCCTGGAAGCTTGTCCGTCAACATGATGGAAACGACGGCGGACAGCCCGTACAGGATGCCAATGACCGCTTCTCGCGGTATCTCCCGGCCCCTGGGTTTGATCAGGGCCAGCAATAGGGAGCCCACCAAGACGCCGCCCAGCGCCAGCAGATAGGAGAACGGCGAGCCGTACTTGATCTGAAGAGCGACCCCCACCAAGGCACCGAGGGCCGCCAGTTGATTCTGGACCAGGTCGCAGAAGATCAGGGTTCGCCGGATGATGTGAAGGCCGAGGTACGTATGGAGAATCAGCACCACGGCAATCAAAGAAAGCTGGAGCAAAAACAAGTGTGCCGTCTGCGACATCATTTCGTGACCTCCGCCGCTTTAACGAGTGCATCTGTCCAGTAGTCGACTAACTGGAAGTAATCGTCAACGCCTGGCGCGCCGCCTACGAACAGCGGCACGATGACCGCCTTGGCTCCCGTCTTGTCGGCGATGGAGTTGGTTTTCTGCTCGTCAAAATAGTTGGCGGCAATGATGATCCGAATATTCCTTTCGCGCATCAGGTCGATCAGCTCAGCAGCATGTTTGAGCGATGGCGGGATCCCGGGCTTGGGTTCGACGTCTCCCGCCTCTTCCAGACCGAACAGCCCGAGGAAATAGCTCCAGTCCTTGTGATAGACCACGACAGGCGTCCCGCGCAGGGGCATCATTCTCTTCATCCAGCCGCCCAACCTGTCGATCAACGGCTTGCCCTGAAGCTTGTTCTCTTCGAGGAACGTGATGAGCTGGCCGCGAGAGGCCAGCG
>CAZGRF010000123.1:0-8983 GCA_964527825.1 uncultured Pirellulales bacterium | reverse complement strand
AGGAAATACACTGAAATAAAGAGCCCTGCCACAAAGTACGTCTTCATCGAGGAGGTGGACACCCGAGGGTACAATGAGAACTCCTGGGTGATGCACATCACCAACAGGACATGGGTCGATCCCCCTGCAATGTGGCACTCGCAGAGAACCACGTTCGGATTTGCCGACGGTCATGCTGAGATGCACGTGTGGAACGACAAGTACTTCATCGAGTGGGTCGAAAAAGCTATGCACACGCCTAGTTCTTTCAACTTCGACCTGACACCTCCGGCTGACGAGCGCACTGATATCGACTACGCCATCAATGGATTCCCCCGCGTGCAGTAGTGAACCCGATGCATTGAGAACGGAAGCCATAGCGTCAAAGAAAGACAATTGACGCTGCCTGCACCTATCAATTGCCGACGGGACCGTCGCGGTAGCCCCCGCAAGGTGCGAGAATTCTGGACGTTTGCTAAACGAGACTCGAACCACAGAGAGTGGCCATCGGACGCGGCCTGTTCTTCCTCGATAGGCGGTTGTGCCAGTGGAGAGAACCTGGATGAATACAACAAGACTCGCAGGCACAGCGACCTGAAGAATCCCGCGGAGACGTGCGTACTTGTGGAGGAGGCCGACGGCCGCGGTACGAATGTTGGCTCCTGGCAATTCCACTTCCGCCCGCTGCCCTTGTCTTTTGGCGACCGCTCTTCTACAATGCTCGGCATCGGATCGGCTTGTGTCGCCGATCCCGGCTTCGAATCGCGGGTACGTTGACGAGACCGAGAGCATGTGGGACTTCTTCGAGCAACCATGGACACTGTTGGGCATATCGGTTCTGGTCCTCTTCGGCCTTCTGACTTTCCGGAGTGTCTGTCCCGAGAAACGGCGCGCATGGCAGCTTCTGGTCCCCGTGGTCATAGCCGCCGCTGCTTTCGGGCTCGACCTCCTGGTGACCACTGACCTGGAGAGAGTCCGTTCCGTCGTCAGGATGGCTGTCAGGGCCGTCGAGAACGAGGACTGTACGACAATCGCTCGACTGCTCGCTTCCGACTATCAGGACTCCGTCCACAAGGGCAAGGCCGATGTAATGGCCCGCTGCCGGCGGGAGCTGAACGGGCCTACCGTGGTAGAGATCAAGAAGCTCAGCGACGAGGTCGAGCTGTCGGGGTCCCAGGCGAAGGTGGCGCTGACGCTGCGGGCACGTTTCGAGGACAGCAGCCGGGTCGCCAGAGAGTACAAGCGGGCCCTGATCGCGGCAGTCCGGCTATACCTACAGAAGCAGCCCGATGGAACCTGGCTGATCAGTCGAGCCGACCTGCTCGAAATCGACAAAATCCCTGTCACCTGGAGCGGCGTGTGAGGCGTCCTGCCGCGCCACGCAGCATGGGCGTCTCGCCCATGGGTCACGGGCAGGATACCCGTGCTACTGCGCCGGTTTGATAGAGATCATGGCGGTCTTTCGTTCCAGGATGCGGCCGCTCATGTCCGTGATGGTTGCGTCCACGTAGTAGTATCCGGGTCCCGCGGACGTGCTTTCCCATGTGAGTGAAAGCGAGCTGCGGCCCGTCAGACTGTCCAGGCTGGTCAGGAGCAGGCCGGCAAGCTTCTCGTCGGTCCCGTACCGTCTCACGACGACCGCCGCCACCGCCTCGATGGGGTCGCCCACGCTGCCCAGGTCAAGACGAACTGAGACGGTCTGGCCGGCTTCGTAGACGGGCTTGTCGGTGCGCAGCACGTTGATCCTCACGCCCGAGGCGAGAGTCTCAATGTCAAACGTGAATCGCCCGAAGAACCGCGCCTCCGTCGTGACATTGTTGTACACGAACGGGTACACGATCAACTGCAATGTCGATGAGCCGTTGCCGTTGGGGATCACGTTCCAGTCATATTGCCTCGTGGGGAACCAGCCTGCGAAGGCCGGCTCGGCAGGCTTGACAACGTAACCTTCCAGGTCGGGGGCATTGTTGGCGACGGGAAGGATCAGTCCTGTGATCGTCTGTGCGTCGGTTCTTTCGACGAGGTTCACGCTCTGAATGACGGTCCCGACGGGTACGTGCCTGGTCACGACATAGTAGGGCACGAGCGGCTGGCCGGTCTCGGACATGAGACCACCGTTGGGGATGGTCACGTAGTCGTGGGCGCCTCGTCGCTCGACGACGCAGTCCGGCACGACGACCGTTTCCACCGGCGCGACCGGCTCGTCTCCGGGCGGTTCATCGGCGGCCGCGAGGCGCGTCGTTTCGGCAGCGGCGATCGAGAGACTGGCGGCGCCTGCGCCCGGCTGGCCGAGCTTGGGATCGCCGTAGAGGTTGTACTCCGCGACCCAGTAGCGCCACCAGTCGTCGCGCGTAGCCCTGCCTCTCTTGAACTGCGCGAACGCTTCGCCCACGGTCAAGTCGGGGACCCACGTGCTCAAAAACGCCGGACCGGCTTCGTTGTTCTCATTGCCCGGCGAAACCTCGGTCGAACCGATGTACACGGCCGCGCCGCTGTCGAAGAAAGCCTCGGCAAAACCATCGTCGCCGTCGCTGTGGGTTTCCCGCACGCCGTTGGGGTCATACCACCACCAATCACCCTCGTAGTTGCCCGTCAGGCAGGAAAGGGCAAACACGCAGGGCCCGGACAGACTCAATGTCCCGATGTCTGCTGAGTCAAATGGCGCACATCCGCCGGGATTGCCGTGGCCGGCCAGGACGAACAAGTCAAGGTCCCCATCCTCGGCCTGCACGACCGGCATGTATCGGTCCTTCCAGCCCTGTGTGTAATCGCCGTCGAGAATGTAGAGCCGATCATCGCTCGCACGCGCCAGGCCAAGCTCGTCCTTGCCGTCACCGTCGATGTCGGCCGCGACGAGGGTACCGCCGCGCGAGTCTCCGCCCGTGGTTCGCGCGCCATCGAAGTGCAGGAACCGGCTATAGATCGTGCTGCTGCGACGGCTCTTGAGCTTCCAGCCGCCGCCCGGAATCGCCTCCCAGCAGTCGTTTTGGAAGAGCTTCAGCGTGCGCTTGCCTTCGACGTCGTCATCGATCACGACGGCGATCTCATCAACGCCGTCGCCGTCCAGGTCACCGGCCGCCATGGCGTCATAAGGCGTGTAAGGATCGCAAGGGAAGTCGGCAATGGCGCCGCCGGTGGAGTCGTAGACGTAGATCCGGTCGTCATCGTCTCTGCCGACGACAATTTCGTTCCCGGCGCTTGTGGTGTCCACGTTGGCCACTGCGAAGCCGTCCCAGGCGGTGAAGGGTATGCTCACTCTTCGCACTCTCGTCAGCGATGGCGTGCCGGAATTGTCGTAGGCGTAGACGTCGATCGTGCCTCCGTCGTCGCGGCGGGCCACGACGATTTCCTCCCGGCCGTCGCCCCAGAGGTCGCCGCAGGTTATCACGTCCCACGGCTCCAGCTCGACGTCGAACTCCGGCTGGCCGTGCCCTGGATCGTAGGCAATCACGATCTGATCGTCGCCCATCGAGCCGACGACGATCTCATCGGCGCCGTCGTTGTCGATATCGCCGCAGGCCAGAGCGCTGCCCGGAGCGAAATCACAGTAGAAGTCTGCGGAAAACACCGTGTGCATCAGATCCAGATCGCCGCGCAACGCGACGCGGGCCGTGTACCGTTCGAAACGAATCGCGTCCACGCCGCCACCCGAGATGTTCGCCAGCAGAAAACCTTCGTTGCTGCCCAGGGGAAAGTCATAGCCGCTGACCAATTCCTCTTTCTGGACATGTGCACTCCAGTGATGGAGACGGAAGCCATCCGCCATGCACGACCCGGCGTCGGCCTGGTCTGACCACACGTCTCCGACGGCCCAGCCGCGCGCGACGAAGTTGTCTCCCGCCTTTTCGTAGCCTGTGGTCACCAGACCATAGGAATGGTCAAAGCTCGAGTTCAGAGCGGCATGCATCACCATGATGAGGTCGGCGGAGGTGTTTCCTATGGCGCGTCCCACCGCCAGCTCCGGTGCGCCGTCCGAGCCGGACATATCGGCATACGGCCCGTCGGAGCAACCTACCTCGGCACTGCGCTCGCCGCTGCTCCAGTCACGGTCGCGCACATCGACGGTCCAGGCCGGCACGATCTCGGTCTCCCCCACGAGCAGCAGATATCCATCCGAGAGATAGTCGCCGTCGTCCATGGTCGCGCCCCATGAGCGGATCGCGGTGTCCCTGATCCAGGCGGGGTCGTTCCACGTGGCGCCGGAGACGTAGCCCAGGATGCCGTTGCGTTCCGTCGCCAGCTCGGCCATCGAGGACAGGACATCGCTCGCGCTGCCGAACTGGGCCGTCAGCCGCGACGGATTAGTCACGATCAGATAGTCCGAGCCCTCGATTGCTGTATCCACCGCCTCCGTGAACAGCTCGTCGTCTTCCGTCAGCACACACGGCCGGTCGAACTCCACGTCGTCTCCGCCACGGGCGTCCACCACGCGCACGGGATCGGTCCCGATCGCGTGCGTCGTCGCGCCGGGCGCTAACAACTGCACGGGCACGGCCAGATAATCCACGACCAGCCTCCCGCCGTAGGGCTCGATATCCACGTAGAGGACGCCGACGCCACTATGGAGATTGATATCCACGTCATAGTGACGTGCGTCAGTCGTCGCGGCCGCCGAGCTGACCTGACAGGTGGGGATGAACTTGGCGATGGGCTGCAGACCGTCGACATTGTCGACGATCCGGTCGCAAGAAAACGGCACGGTGCCGCGGTTGCGCACAGTCAGCTCCACGTGGAAGTAATTGCGGATGCGCGTGACTGTCCGCGTCAGTTCCAGCCGTGGCTCGCCGATCTCGATGCTGAATTCGCGCGTGATGGTCTGAATACACTCGTCGTTAGCGACGGCGTCGGCGCGGATATGGTATTCGCCCAGTCGATAGCCGCCCACCGGCCAGTCCAGGTGATACAGATGGTTGAAGCCCACCCACGGCGACGCCGGCACCGTGCCGATGTGGACGCTGTTGACGTAGAACCTCACTTCTTCAATCGGCAAGGTCTCCTCCTCGCAGAAGAGCACATGTTCGCCGCGTTCGTTTGCGATACCGGAGAGGTGGCAATTCAGGCGGCAGATAGCCGCATAGACGGTGATCGGCACGGTGGTATCGGCCGGCACGGTCGTCTCCCGGATGTAGAGCGCGTCGCCGGGATACGGCTCCCGGAATTCCGCCGTGATTTCGGCGCATTCGTACGCCGGCGTGAAGGGGCTGGCTCGGGAAGCTGAAAGCATGCCCGTGTCTACGGCTATGGCTTCGACGGTGTGATCCTCGAAGAACCGCTCCAGTGACATGCCGAGCTCCGTCGGCAGCATGTGACACTCATAAGGCGCCGAGTAGTCGGTGTGTACCTGCGCGCCGTCCAGGAGGAACGCGACGTAGGCAATCCCCTCGTCGTCCTCAACCTCAGCGGTCATTTTATAGTAAACGGCCTTTGTCGGCTGCCGGGCGATATCCAGGGACTTGATCGTGGGCGGCAGATTGCCGGCCTTCGCCGGGGTCTTGAAGTAGGCGGGCCGGCTGGTAACCTTCTCATCCGTCAGGCTCTTCGAGATGACCCTGAACTGATAGACCGTTCCGGGGGTCAACCCCGCCAGATTGATCCTGTGCTCCTCAACCAGTCGGGCGTCGTCTTGGCTCAGGGCGAATTCCTCGGCATGGGTGTCGTACTCGACGCGGCCGTCGGCGACCTTGTTCGTGGTCCAGATAATGCTGGCTTTGGTCGAGCTGACGTCCACGGCGTTGGGGCCAGCGATGATCTTCAGGGCGGCGTCGCACGCGATCGTCTCCCCGAGGTCGTTGTTGGTCTCATCGCTTTCGTCGACGACGTCCTCCCGGTCGGCCGCGACCCTCAGGGTATGCTGCACATCCATGCATTGAAAGTAGAACTTCTCGAAGCGGCCGTCGACGGATTCGCCCGTGTCCAGGGCAACCGTGATCCGATCGGAGTCGTATTGAACGCCGTCCATGAACAGGGCCGTCAGATGTCCCGCGTCCGCCCGGGCCTTGCCGATATTCATGACCTGATAATGGACCACGTGATCGACGCGCCACATTCGGGTGACTGTGAGGTCGGGCCGGTCGATTTCCTGCGTCAAGGTCTGGAAGCTGTGCTCGGTGCTCGCGACGGTGTTATTGCTGTCGTCGGTCGATTCAACGACGAAGTAGTAGAGAGTGCCCGGATCGAGTCCATGTAGGATGATGCTGTGTGACGTGGTCGAACCGCTGTCGGAGTTCTCGTGGTCGTGCGAATCTGGTTTGACGCCGTATCTGACGATGCTGTCGCTCTTCTCATCAGTGGTCCAGACGATCGTGGCCGAGGTCTCGTTGACGTCGATTGCCTCCGGCCCCGAGGTGATCTTGGGCGCCGTCAGATCGCACGTCCACGTTTCCTGGCGGCTGTTGTTGTTCTCGTCACTTTCATCGATGCTGTTCTGCACGTCCGCCGTCACCATCAACTCACGCTGGGGCTGCGTGCACTGCCATTTGTACTGCTGAAAGGCCACATCGACGTGCCCTCCGGGAGCCAGCGCGCCGGGCACGTAAGCGGAATCGGCAAACTGGTTGTCCACATACAGGGCAGCGCTGTGACCGCCGGCGGCAGTGGCCTTCCCATCGTTCTTGATCCGGGCCGTGATGGTCCCATTGTCCTCCCAGAAATCGTCCACCACCAGATCGGGCTGCTCGGCCTGGTCGGTCTGAAAGCTCCTTTCCTGGCTCTGGACTGTGTTGTTGCTCGCGTCGCTGGATTGGACCACATAGTAGTACTTCGTGCCTTCTGTCAGGTTCTTCAGTGGGACGTGATGACTGGTAGTCATGGCAGTGTCGGACGCTTGGTCGCTGTAGACGCCCGGTTTCTTCCCGTACCGCACCACACTGTCGCTGGACTCATTCGTCAGCCAGTCGATGTCGGCCGAGGTCGTCGTGATATTGCTGGCCGTAGGGCCGCTGATGATCTTCGGCGGCGTGGAGTCACAGACCCATGTTTCCTCGCGTTTGTTGTTGGTCTCGTAGGCCTCCGTGATCTTGTCATCGTAGTCGGCAATGACGGCGAGCACGTATGAGCCGTCCTGAGAGCATTGCCAATAGAACTTGGGGAATGTCCCCTCGAACGATTCACCGGGCGCCAGCGTGACGCTGATGTTCAGAGAGTCCAGGGCTGTCCCATCCAGAGTGAGGACGGCTCGATGGCCCGATGGGCACGTGGCGTTGCCGGCGTTGCGGATCTGGAACTTGACCTGGTGGTTCACCTCCCAGAAGTCGGTGACGACCAGATCGGGACCGTTAGCCGGCGGCGCCGCGACAGCCGCCGCACCAAGCAGGAGCGAGGCAATAATGGCCAAGAGTGCAGGATTCAGAGGGTACAAGGCTTGGCTGGTTTTCATCTTTCTCTCACTCCTTCCCGTTGCGGGATTGTGAAGCCGGACAAGGTCCAGTGTCTGTTCCCCGTCGTCCGGCGCGCCGACCGCGTGTCTTCCCTGCCGTACCGTCAAATGATGCTGTCCGTGCGGCCCGAAACCGACGCACGCGACGTGTTGATGCCCTCGGTCGCGAGTTCAGCGGCATCATGCTGGATGTCGTTTGCGACGGCTCCGAGCCATTGCCATTCTACCAGAACCGCGTGACAATGTCTGCCGTTTCTCGCCTTTTTTGCACGTTCGCACCACCCACCGGCCGGAATCACGGAGTCTCGCACGTTGAAGCAAGGAAGAACCGCGCTCCCGTCGCCGCGGACGCATCGAACCTCGATTCCTCACTCTCCTCGCTGTCAAGAATCGGGGCTAACGCTTGTTTTCCCTGCCTGTGCCCGTTCAATCACACCGCAGCCAATAGAACTTCATGCTTGACGCCTGCGGAAAAGACTATGCCTGAAACAAACCCAATTTCCGCGTTTCTGGGCCGACGATGCGGGTGGCATGAGAGAGTAAAGCCAATTGGCCCGGACTGACAGAGTCCGCGTTTGGCAACGAAACAGCCTTGGCCTGGGGAACTGCGAATCGTATCATGCGTATATCTCTGGTCTCCCAGGTACGGGGATTGCCTAATCCTGATGGGCCACCGGGGAAGGGCACGCGCCGACAGAATCAGACAGACGAAGGCATGATCAATATCAGCAAACTGTATTGCGGTCAGATCACTCCGGGCGATTGGCTTCGCTACGGCGAGCAAGGTTCCGGCGCGCGGCAGGGAGAGATGATCCCGGCCCAGGCCTCGGAACGACGGCCGATCGTCGTGTGGAACATCACGCGGGCGTGCAACCTCAAGTGCGTCCACTGCTACAACGACAGCGGCGTGGGCAAGCCGTGTGACGAGCTCTCGACCGTTCAGGCAAAAGCCGTCATCGACGACTTGGCCCAGTTCGGCGTGCCGTCCATCCTGTTCTCGGGCGGCGAGCCCCTCATGCGTCCCGATCTCTTCGAGCTGATCGAACACGCCGTAGCGCGCGGCCTACGCGCCGTCATCTCCACGAACGGCACGCTCATATCCGCCGATGGGGCGAAAAGGATCAAACGGCTCGGCGTCTCGTACGTTGGCATCAGTCTCGATGGGATCGGATCAGTCAATGACGAGTTCCGGGGCGTTGCCGGCGCGTTCGACCGCGCCGTCGCGGGCATCAGGAACTGCAAGGAGGCCGGCGCGCGGGTTGGACTGCGGCTGACGTTGACCAGGCGGAACGTTCAGGATTTGGAGAAGCTGTTCGATTTCTTCGAGGCCGAGAACATCGAGCGTGTGTGCTTCTACCATCTGGTGCCCACCGGCCGGGGAGCGGCGATCATGGCCGACGACCTGACGCACGCCGAGTGTCGCGGCGCCATCGATCGCATCCTGGCCAAGGCCCGGTTTTTCAAGCGGGCCGGACGAGAGACCGACATCCTGACCGTCGATAATCACGTCGACGGAGTCTATCTCTATCTGAAACTGCTCGCCGCCGGTGACAGTCGTGCGGCGGAGGTCTGGAAGCTGCTCACCTGGAACGGTGGAGGCATGTACAGCAGCGGGGTGGGCATCGGCTG
>CAZGRF010000122.1:0-9072 GCA_964527825.1 uncultured Pirellulales bacterium | reverse complement strand
GTCGGCTGGGCGCTCATCCATTCGTGTTCGATAAGCGCGTACACGATCTCGCCGAAGTCGCGCGTGGTCTTGACCCTCCAGGTGCGCAGCACCAGCAAGGCGAGGCGGCCGTACCTGTCCAGAGCCATCCGGCGCAGTCCCTCGCATAATGTCTGGCCGCTGACGTGGCCACGCTCTTCGACAACGTTCTTGACGGTGTATTCAAGCCCCTCGTACACGAATCTGAAGGCAGCCGCACTGTACCGCCCGTCGGCGTTGGCAATGTCGTCGAGATCTCTTTTCATCTGTGGTCTTCGTCATCCTCCCCACGGCGGTGATAGGGCCGGAATCAGACGGCGGTTCAACGGGAGCATAGACCGCTTGGATCGTTCCTCTGAGAACTGCAACCGATCTGACAGGCGGTGGAACGCTACGACACGATCTGCCCCGACTGTGCGCCCGCATCCGGTGAAAGCAAGAAGACATCCTTGCCGCCGGGACCGCAAGCAAGAACCATCCCTTCGGAAAGGCCGAACTTCATCTGTCTGGGCTTGAGGTTGGCGAAGAAGACAACCAACCTGCCGACCAGTTGTTCCGGCCGATAAGCCTTAGCGATGCCGGCCATGACGGTCTTCTGCACCCCGCCCACGTCCACGACAAAACGCAGAAGCTTGTCGGCCCCCGCTACCGGCTCAGCGCTGACAACCTTGGCGATACGCAGGTCCAGCTTGGCAAAGTCATCGATGGTAACCTCGGGCTTGAAAGGTGAAACAGCCTCTTCGGCAGGCTCAGCCGCAGCGGGCTTGCCGGCCTGGGTATCCTTGCTCTCTTCGATCATGGTCTTTACCTGTTCCTCGTCAATCCTCTCAAACAATCGTTCGAACGTACTTATCTCGTGGTCTTCCAGGGTCTGCTCAACTTCGGTGAAGCTCAAGGCGCCCACGTTCAGGAAGCGCTCCACCTTGCCGGTAAACTCCGGAAGGATAGGTTTGAGATATATCGCCAGGACTCTCACCGCGTTCAGCACGGCGGTCAAGGTTGCGCGCGTTGCCTCGGCATCGGTCTTGATCGTCGTCCAGGGCTGCTTCTGCTCAACGTAGCGATTGGCCTCGTCGGCCAAGGCGCTGATCGTGCGCACAACCGCAGCGTAGTTGAGCCCTTCGTAATCCCTAACGATCTGCTCCTTGGCGGCCGTGAGCTTCTCGACGAGTTGCCTGCCCTCAACATCGAGCCGCCCAAGTCGGCCATCCAATTTGCTGGTCAGCATAGGGCCCGACCGCGATGCCAGATTGGCGTACTTGCCGACCAGATCGGCATTGGTCCTGTTGATGAAGTCCTCGATCCCCAAGTCGATGTCGTCGACCGTATCCGTGAGTTTGCTGGCATAGTAATAGCGCAGGAACTCCGGATTCAGGTGACGCGCGAAGGTGCTGGCCTTGATAAACGTCCCGCGGGACTTGCTCATTTTCTCACCGTTGACGGTGAGAAAGCCGTGTACGAACAGCTTGTTGGCGGTCTTGAAGCCGGCGCCCATGAGCATGGCCGGCCAGAACAACGCATGGAAGTACATAATGTCCTTGCCGATGAAGTGATACAGCTCGTTGGCGGGGCTGTTCCAGAGCTCGTCGAAGTCCAGGCCGTGTCGATCGCAGTAGTTCCTGGCCGAGGCCATGTACCCGATGGGGGCATCGAGCCAGACGTAGAAGTACTTGTCCTCCTCGCCGGGGATCTTGAACCCGAAATAGGGACCGTCGCGAGAGATGTCCCAGTCCCGCAAGCCGGCCTTGAACCACTCGTCGAGCTTGTTGGCCACCGACTTCTGCGTATGACCGGCGGCGATCAGGGCTCTGAGCGGCTCTTCGTAGTCCGCGAGCTTGAAGAAGTAGTGTTCCGATATGTGACGCACTGGCGTGCTGCCGCACGTGGCACAGCGCGGATCGACCAAATCGGTCGGCTGATACGTGGCGCCGCAGCGCTCACAGGAATCCCCATACTGGTCTGGCGCCCTACAGCGCGGGCATGTGCCACGCACGTAACGGTCCGGCAGCGTCATCTTGCAGCGCTGGCAATAGGCCTGCTCAACGTCACGCTTGGCAATCGAGCCCCGCTCATTGAGCCGGCTGAAAATCAGCTCGCTGAGCTGCCGGTTTTCAGGTGAGTGTGTCGTGTAATAGTTGTCAAACTCGATGCAGAAGCGGTCGAAGTCAGCCTTATGCTCATGATGCATACGCTCAATGAGCTCCTCGGGCCGGATACCGGCGGCCCGGGCGCTGATCATGATCGGTGTACCATGAGTATCGTCGGCGCAGAAATAGAGGCACTGGTTGCCGCACGTTTTCTGAAAGCGAACCCATATGTCGGTCTGCAGGTACTCCACCAGGTGCCCAATGTGGATGGGGCCGTTCGCATAAGGCAGTGCCGAGGTGACAACAATCGTCCGGGGCATCTCCGTTCCTTATTCCTCCTGCTTCCGACCTGTGCCGCCCCGGCGCGGCGGGCGGGCCGAAGATGTGCCGCGGCGATTCTGGGGCTTCTCCTGCCTGGCCGGAGGAGAAGGAAGAACGGTGATCTCCTCTACAGGAACCACCTCTTTCTCGCCGCCTTCGTGCTCGACTACCACGAGCTGCGTCAGAATCTGACCGTCGATCACCTTCCCCTCGCCGCGTTTCGTCTGCACCCAGGAGTTCTTCTTGGGCAGCCGCTTCTTGAGTTCCATGTAGGTCTCGTCCTCGTACCGCAGACAGCACTTCAGCCTGCCGCAGTAGCCGGATATCTTCGAGGGATCGAGAGTTGCCTTCTGCATCTTTGCCATGCGCATATTCACCGGCTTGAGCAGTTGGAGGAACTTGATGCAGCAGCATTCCTGGCCGCAGCTCTCTACGTCACCGAGCAGCTTGGCTTCATCGCGCGAGCCGATCTGGCGCATTTCGATCCGCGTCTGGTATTCCTGGGCCAGCCGCCGGACCAGCTCCCGGAAGTCAATCCGACCGTCAGCCATGAAATAGAAGACAATGCGCTCGCCGCCGAAGATGTGCTCGGCGTCCACAATCTTCATCTTCAAGCCGAGTTC
Organism: uncultured Pirellulales bacterium; assembly: GCA_964527825.1. GTDB lineage: Bacteria > Planctomycetota > Phycisphaerae > Sedimentisphaerales > Anaerobacaceae > JAFGLV01. Next base: position 6,023 of record CAZGRF010000122.1, on the reverse strand, counting down.
GGCCGCGATGCGCTCGCAGCAGGCGATCTCTTCCGCCACGATCTTGCGCAGATGCTGCTCCTCGCTGACATCATCTGGAGTCGCGAAACGGATGACCTTGCCGGCCGGCTCTTTCGAGAAATTGATCTCACTGTTGGCGAAATACCCGTGGATCTGCTCTTCCGCGAATCTGAGACGTCCTTCCCGATACGAGGTCAAGTGCCCGACCACGTGCCCCAACTCAAGGCCCTTGTCAGTCTTCACCACGACACGCGCCGGGGTCCTGGGAATGTGCGTTTCCTCATGCTCAAAGAGACCAAGGCTGTTCATACAGCCATAGCGAACCAGCATGTATTTCTTGCCCTTGGTCGGCTTGGGCTTTGTCGCTGTCGTTTCCGTCATACCAGTATCCTCATCGGGGCGCACCTACACATCGGTCACGCGGTGGCCTCCCCGTAAATGGCGATCCACACGGCACTAGCGTTCAGCAGGGATTATAGCAGATAGCGTCAAACGTAACAAGAAACGCTCGAAAATAAGCTTCTCGTTGACGTTGGCGTCGATCCAGCGCAGGGCCTCGTAGCCTTCGTCGACCATCCGAGCGGCCTCTTCGGGACTGATTCGGCCGGCCAAATGGGCGATTTCCTCCCGCTGGTCGAAGTGGGTCATTGGGTGCCTGGCCGAGACATTGAGCATCATCGCGTCGTGGAACACGGATACGATGACCTGTAAGAGCGTTCTCTGCGCCCTTCGGTTGATGTCCGTCTTGCTGACGGTCTTGTCGAGGTTTGCCCACTCGGCGGCAATGCGCTTAGCGTCGTTGAGCCACTGATCCGCCAAGTTGAGCGCGTCGGCCAGGGTAAACTTGACTAGGGAGGCGACGACGCTCCTCTTGGTGTTAAAAAGCGCCACCCCTTCGCGCTCGAGCCGGGCCCACTGACAGGCCGATCCTGCGCTGCCCCGGGCCAGCCGGGCAAAGAACTGCGCCTGCCGAGCATCCAATCCCATCCCGGCCAGCATGCCGACGATCCGGCCTTCGTCTACCGGTCCGAACCGGACAATCTGACAGCGCGATCTGGTCGTGGCCAGAAGCTGTTCGAGCCGGGTGCACAACAGAATGATCGTGCAATAGTGCGGTGGCTCCTCCAAGACTTTCAGCAATGCGTTCTGTGAATTGGCGTTGAGCTTCTCCGCCTCGCTAACGACAAACACCTTTCGCTTGGAGTGCGTCGGGCGAATCGCCGCCTTCTCGAGAAGGAACTCACGGACAACATCGACGGGCAAATCGACCGGGGTTGTGCGCCCCTTGCCATCCTTGGTAAATGCAATCAGCTCTTTGTAAACATGAGCGTAATCCGGATGGGAATCGCCCTCGAACAGCAGGCAGGATTCACACGAACCGCAACTATCGGCAAACGGTTCCGAATCGCGGGTCTCAATGACCGGCTCCTCGCACAACAACACCTTCGCCCATTCCCGAGCGGTCTTGTACTTGCCCACGCCGTCGAGCCCGGCGAAGATGTAGGCGTGCGCCGCCCTGTCGGCCGCCAGGGCCCGCTGCAACACCCCAATCGCCCTGTCCTGACAGAAGACGTCTTTGAGAGCCATACCTAAGCAATTGCCTTCATGACTACCGCGTTGATCTCCTCATGCACGGCGTCAATACTGCGCCGGCTGCTGTTCACCACCTCCACACTGTTGGGATAGTACGAAGGTAACCGAAGAAACTCGCTTCTGACCTTTCGATGATATTCTAGAGACCTCGAATCAAACCGATCAGCGACTACGTTGGCGAACAGATAGCCTTGGTTCGCATCTTTGTGGTTTACCTTGGTTTTCTGATACTTCTTCCGCCCGGCACGTTCGAGCCCTTCTTCAACCGGCACATCCACCACAACGGTGAGATCCGGCCAAACGTCGCCAACCGCAAACTGGCCTAGCGTGAGTATCTGCTCCACAGGAAATCCATTGCTGCCCTGATATGCGCAGGTCGCTGATATGAAGCGGTCGCAGAGCACGATCTTGCCATCCTGCAGGGCCGGCTTGATTATCTCTCCCACCAACTGAGCGCGCGACGCCATGAACAACATGACCTCGGTATTCACCTCCATGAAGCCCTGAGCATCGTATTTCAGAAGCCTGCTAATCTGGTCGCCAATCCTTGTCCCGCCCGGATCGTTCGTTTGTGTGACCTCGAATGACCGACCGCGCAGGAATTCCGCAAGCAGCTCCAACTGCACAGTCTTTCCGGAGCCATCCGGGCCATCCAGCACGATGAACTTCCCACCGAATCTATTCGTCAAGTCACTGGCTCCAAAACTAATCGGTTCCTTCTGCCTGAGCACGCGCTTCCCTGAGGAGACATGCCAGCGAGTCCTGCACACCGAGTTCCTTCGCCCACCTAGCAAGATACTGGAAGTCCAATTGTCCGAGGTGAGCGACGGCTACTGCCAATGCGTCCCCATGCTGCACCTCAGACTGACGTCCTTGAGCCCATTCCAGCTTGCTGAGAATGGCATCTTCCGGTGAGACAATCCACAGCATCTGGCCCATCGTCTCGACCTGCATACGTCGGCGGAACTCCTCAAGGCTGAACGCCCGGTCCTTGCGGACAATCAGGTCTGCCTTCCAGCCGGCTCCAATGTCGATGACGTTGAACATGGTGCGCTGCCGGAAGGCGGCGCGTGCCGCATCCGGACTAACGTAGTACCCCTCCTCATCCAGGAGCGCGACAAGACGATCAAGCTGATCTCCCGAGGGAGCAATCACGACATCCACATCCTGGGTCGCCCGCGGGTGGCCGTAGAAGCTGCTGCCCATTGAGCCCGCAACCATATAGGGAACGCCAGCCTCTTCGAGAAGCCCTATGAGCCGATGAAGAAACTCCCTCTGCGTGGTCATGGCAGAGACCGGTCCTTCCCAAAGGCCTCGCGAAAGAGGTCGTCACCGATCATCAAACGCAACACCTCACGTTCCACCGCGGGCTGATCCCACTGCGGATGGCGATGACGCACGCCGTCTTCGACCACCGACCGCATGTTGTCGCTGAGTTCGAACGTCATGGCGATCCGGCCCGCCATGCCTATCGAACGCAAGGCCTGATACTGTACGGCCCGCGCCTCGGGAGCAGTATCGTCGAACATCTTCACACCTGCCTACGGGATCAGGTTCTTGGTGTCGGCAGGTTGGAAATAGAGCATGAACCGCGCCTCGGAGAACCGGATTCCCAAGGCTCTTTCGAACTCAGCTCCTTGGCCTTCCGACGAGACAGAGAAGCTATAGTTGTCGCCCGCATCCAACGAGCGCGTTTCAATGATCTTGCCGCTCGTCTTCTCCACCAGATAGACGGTCCCCTCGGTCGGGGCCTTCCAGTCGATCATGAACCCCCCACCGACGAGGTATTGCTCGCCCGGCAGACCGTCCGCCTGCAAATGTCGCGGCGTGCTGCACCCCGCGAATGCGAACGCAAGAACAATCAGGACAGCCGCGATAACACGTTTTGCCTGCATCCACCTGCTCCAATTCGTCATTTCCAGACCCTCTGATTCTATGGGTCGCTATTGACTCATTTGCCGCCAAGCAAGTCCATGACTGAATCGCGCACTCGCTGGGCTACGCCAACACATCGCTCACAAACGGCCCGGTCCGGATCGAGATTGGGCAGCGCGCTGCCCACCGGATACTTCGAGGGCAGGTATATTGAATCAAGCAGGTCAATCTCGTCTTCCGACAGGGAAACGGACAGGCCCAATTGCGAGAGAGCAACCATGAGTTCAGCGATGCTATGTGTCTTCCTTACCCTGACCGCGGATTCGACCAGAAGCGCCTTCAGGAGTTTCTCGACGGCCTGCTGAACGTTCTGCAGACAGGGATTATACAGATCGCTGTCCAGGAGGACACCTGCTGATGCCAGGTTCTCCTCGCCATATTCAAGCCATTTCTGGGTTTCGTTTCTCATAGATGACTTCGCCCCGTTCGATTTCGTCCATGAACAAGCTGTCTCTGACTCCCATCCTGAGCGGGATAATGTCCAGCGGTATCAGCCGAGCAATCTCACGCGTCTTCTTGCGGTATTTCAACGCCAGGGGCAGGTATGTCTCGTCACTATCCTGGAATACGGCAACGTCCAAATCATGGGGATGGTCGGCGTGCAGAAACGATCCGAAGACTACAATTCGACAAACCTCGCTCTCACTCGCGAGCGCGGAGACCAATTGCCCCTTAAGCTGTTGTCTCTGTTCAATCGTCAGCATGATCATCTGTGCTCGGCTTATGCCGACGCAGTTTCCAACATGTATCCTTTCGAGCAAAGCGTACGCGATCTCTCGGTTGGCGTCAACGCGATAGCCATTCCACGAGAAGCGCCCCCAGTACGCCGCCAACAAAACCGATAACCAGCCAGATCCAATGGTCCTTGTACTCACGAAACCAGAGGACGCCACGCGACCACCACCGCATGTACCTGTCACCTAGATCCCAGCCCGTGAGCTTTGTCGTTATCTCGTACTGGCCAGTCCCACACTCGCGATATTCGACAAGGCCACGTGCACGCAATCTATTGCATGCAGACTCTATCGTTGCTTTGGCACCCAGCCATGATTTCCTACACGACACCGCATCTGCACTGTCACCAGGGGCACTGTTGGTTCCTTGAGCGCTTTGACCTCTTCGCACAGCGCGTTCTGCAATTTGTCTGGCATCAAAACGCCTTGTCACTATTTCTCGAAGCTCTTGAATCGAGAACCGCATTGCGTTCCCAGCGAAATCAGGGTCACAGGCTGTATAGAACATGAGCAATTGTCTTTCTTCCCTTGACAACCACATCGCATCTCTCCCTCAAGATCACCACCGTACTATCATTTCGCGAGGAGGAAGTTCTCCTCGCCGATAAGTTGTTTCATCTTCCGGCAGAACTCAACATCCGGATTGACAGACAGGGCTTTGTCGGCGGTGGCGTAGACCTTCCCTCTGTCGGTCCGCACCACCACAGAGAACGGCCGGTCCCCTCGGTGGTGCTGGCAGATGCTGCGAATCTGAGTAACTCTCTCCTGCGTCACGTCTCTGGCATCCAGGCGTATCCGGACGCCCTTGGCCAGCTTCTCGCGAGCCCTTTCCAGAGGAATCAATTCGGAGGCAATGATATTGGGCCGCTCCCGGCGGAAATCGGTCTTGCCCCGGACGAAGACCACCGTGTCCTCGACCACCAGCGAGGCGAACTGGTTGAGCGTGTCGGGAAACAGCACTACCTCAGCCGTGCCCTGCAGGTCTTCCAGAACGAATACCGCCATCTTGGCGCCCGCGTTCCGCCCGTTCTTCGTGACGTTGTAGCGAATCCTGGTGACCATGCCGCCGATCACGACTTGCTGCTCCTCCCTGCCCTGAGCCAGGCGAGCCGTGTTGGTCGTCGAGTAGTCGTCAATCTCCTCGGCGTGATGGCTCAGCGGATTCGACGTGACATAGAAGCCCAACACCTGCTTCTCGTAGGCGAGCATCTGCGGTTCCGGCCAGGGCGGCACATCAGGCAGCCGCTTGTGGTCCTCAGCGTAGTCCATCTGGTCGCTGATCTGACCGAAAAAGTTCATCTGCCCCTTGACCTTGTCGCTCTGCAGGCTGGCCCCCACCTCCATCGCCTTCTCCAGCCCGACGATCATCTGGTGACGATTCGCACCCAGGCGGTCGAAGGCGCCCGCCTTGATCAGAGCGTCGATCACCTGCTTGTTGGCGGCCCGCAGGTCCACGTTCTCGCAGAAATGAAACAGGCTCTTGAACCGCCCAGCCGTCTTGCGCGCTTCGATAATGTGCTCGACCGCCTTCTCGCCGACGCCTTTGACCGCAGCGAGGCCAAAGCGTATCACGCCTTTTTTCTTCTCGCCCGCATCCTTGTACAGCGGTGTGAAGTCCACTCCGCTCTCGTTGACGTCCGGGGGCAGCACTTCGATCCCCATGCTAAGGCACTCACCGATGTACTCGACGATCTTCTCGGTGCTGCCCATTTCGTAGGTCAGCAAGGCTGCCATGAACTCCACGGGCCAGTGCGCTTTCAT
>CAZGRF010000121.1:0-9107 GCA_964527825.1 uncultured Pirellulales bacterium | reverse complement strand
AAGGCTATTGTGCCTCGATGAGCACGTCCCCGTCGCCGGATCGCGCTAGGATGGCGGGGCCGCCTCCGTTGACCTTGCCGGTGACCGAATTCTCCTTCTTCGCGCCCTCGAAGCCCGGGGCATCCACACGGGCCTCACCTTCGTTGGTCTTCAAATCCAGTGTGACGTTCGACTCCTTCGGCAGAATAACCATGATATCCCCATCGCTGGACCGAAGCGAACAATCCTCCGCCGGTTCGCGGGCGAAGGAGACCTTGATGTCGCCGTCCGCTGTTTTGACATCGACCTGGGCCTGGACGTCCGTCAATACGACGTCGCCATCCGCAGCCTTGACCGCTACCGCGTTGGAGCATTTGGTGACCTTCACGTCTCCATCCGCGGTCTTGAGGGCGACCGGTCCGGTGCAATCGGCGACGTTAGCATCGCCATCCGCTGAGGTGATCGATATGGAATTGAGGCATCCGGACACAGCCACATCTCCATCGGCCGTCTTGATCGTGACAGGCCCGGCCAAATCCTTTGCCTTCGTATCCCCATCTTCCGATATCACGTTGAGGGCCAGTTTGGCCGGCATGAGGATCTCCAGGGAGACGCTGACCTCGATGTCCTCAGGCATCTCTTTGGGCATCACCGTTTGCACCGTCATGGTGTCATCGTCCGGCGAGGGCGTCTTCTTGTCGTCCTTTCGGAGAGTCACGCCCACCTTCTCTTTCAACACCAGGAGTTCTTTGAGTGCATCGGGGTCGTTCGCCAGCTTGCCTTTGGGCGTCAGAATCATCGCGGCGCGAACGTCCACCGCGTTCTTGCTCGCATCTTCATGCGGCTTGACGGAGACGTCTGCGTCGTGAGAAAGGCAGAGTACGGTTCTGACGTTGCCGACATTGGCGGACAGTGATTGCTTCCAGATACACTGCTTGTCTTTTTGAGTGTAACCGTCGGTCGGAAACGTCATGTTGTCGAGCTGGGCGGTAACCGGGGCAGCCACGGACTCCGCCGCGGCTGTTGTCCCGGTGGATGCGATCCCGCTGAAAGGAACCAACAGCAGGGCCACGAGTGCGAGCCACAGGTACGCCCCCGGCGACAGGCACGACTGGGGCGCGCGATTCTGATCCAACATTCTCATAAGTCTCTTCCTTACAATCGTGTTTGGACTCAATATGCCGAGAACCCCCGGCATGAAGGTCCGCGTTTGGTTGATTCGTGCAACGATATGCAAAAAACTCTCTCCACAATCCGCACGCGAAAGGTTCGAACCCAACACGGCCGTGTCGTCACATGCGAATTCCCGCTGGCGATCGATCAGCATGTTCGCGATCCACACCACGGGGTGGAAAAAGAAAACGAATTGAACGACCTTCTGGAAGAGCCTGACCGGCATGTCCCAACGCTGAACGTGCGCCAGCTCATGGAGGAGCATCCAGCGGATCTGGTCTGCACTGTGGTGATCCGCGAAATCCGCAGGGATCAACAGGGTCGGCGACCACAGGCCGTATACCACCGGCGAGACCACGCTCGGATTGGCCACAACCCGAACCGGCTGCCTCAAGCGCACGCTCGCCCCCAATCGATCCAGGGAAATGCCGGCTGCGTTTAAGTCCACAGGGTGGGACTGTTTGATCACTCGGACGGTGGCCCATTCCGTATAGGCAAACCGACATAGGAGAATCACAACCACGGCCAACCAGGCAATCATAAGCATGGCCGGCATTGAAAGCGGCCAGTGCCATACCCGCTCCGGCTCCCCTGCCTTTTGAGCCACGGGACCGGAGGTAGTGACAGCCTCATCCGATCTTTCAACAGGTTTGGAACTCGTCTCAGAAGACACGTTGTGGGTGATGACGGCGGGTGCCCACGTTGGCCTCAGCATGCGTCCGGCTTTTGCGGGAAGCGGTGTTTGGATGGGCGCCACGAGTTTGACCAGCACCAGCAGAAACAGACAATAGCCGAATTGAGCGGAGACCCGACGCCTCACCAGACTCCAGAGGACTCCCACAATCAGCATGAGCAAGGTCGAGCCCAGCATCCGGCTCCATACGAACGCGGCCCAGTGCTGGGCTATGGCGTTGAGGGTCTCAGGACTTATCATCGGCTTCTCTTCTCCCGCTTCCTCTGCTCGTCGATAATGCTCTGGAGTTCATCGATATCCGCCTGCGTCAGATTGACGTTCTGGACCATGTAGCAGAGAAGTTGTCCCTTGACCTTGTCCACACTCCTGTCCATAAGCTCATCCGCCGCCATCGTCAGGGTCTTGATCGCCGGCTTGGTCGGGCTGTAGATGAATCTGTTTCCATCCGACGTGGTCTGCAGAAGCCCTTTGGCCACCAGGTTGGACAGCATGGTCTTCACCGTTGTGGAGGCCCACCTGTGCCGTTCGTCAGCGATTTCATATATCGCGCGGGAGGTTCCTTCACCTAACTCCCACACGATCTTCATGATTCTCCACTCAGCCTGTGTCAGAAGTCCTGCTGATTTCCTTCGCATCAACTGTTGCCTTTCTACAATCTCAAAGCCATATCCTGACCATCACCAAAACGACTATGATTATAGTTATAGTCGGTCGGCGTGTCAAATTATTATTGTCGAGAAGAGATTTTTTTTGCGAGAGACAGCAAGTGCCCAAGAAAACGGGCAAAACGCAATTCCCTTTGCCTCTTAGCGACCGCCGTGCATAATCTGCTGCGACGGTGGGGCCGAACCGAATGGAAATCAGGATTGACAGTCTGCTCGAAGGGGCCCGGCGGGCCCAAGGGACCGTCGTGATCGTGGATGTCTTCCGGGCGTTCACCACGGCAGCGGTCGCATTCTCACGCGGGGTGGCCAAGATCATTCTCGCCCCCGAGCCTGCCGAGGCGCTCGCTCTGCGTGAGAAAGGACTCGGCGAGTTGTGCGTGGGAGAAATGGACGGCAAGCGGCCTGATGGTTTCGATTTCAATAACTCGCCTCACGAGATGACACGAACCTCGCCGGAAGGCAAGACGATCATCCTGTCGACACGGGCGGGTACGACCGGCGTCGCGGCCGCCGCCGGGGCATCAGCAGTTTACGCCTGCTCGTTCGTCGTGGCCAAGGCGACCGCGGAGGCGATCCGCAAAGACGCGCCGCCGCTGGTGACCATCGTCGCCATGGGATGGAACGCGCGCGTGCGGACGGACGAGGACGAGCTTTGCGCCATGTACCTTCGAAATCTGCTCCAAGGACGCGAGCCCGATACGAACGCTCTACACAAGCTCGCGCTGGCCGGTGGTGAGGTCGCCAAATTCCGCGATCCGGCTCAGCCCCACTTTCATCCGCAAGACTGCGAAATCGCCCTCGACATCAACCGATGCGATTTCGCCATTCGCATAGCGCGAGAGGACGGTCTGCTCGTAGCGAGACGACACGCATGACGCAATGGACCATTCAGGGACTGCTGGTCTGGATCACAGACCACCTGACACAGAACAGCGTCGATGCGCCGCGTCTGAACGCCGAGTTGCTGCTGTCCCATGTCCTCGGCCTCAAACGCATCGAGCTGTACACGCAGTTCGACAGCGTCGTGGACAAGGAGCGTCTCGACCGGCTGCACGATCTGGTCAAGCGGGCGGGCCGGCATGAGCCGGTGGCGTATCTGGTCGGCCGGACCGAATTCTACTCCATTGAGCTAGAAGTGACACCCGATTGCCTGATTCCCCGGCCCGAAACCGAATTGCTCGTGCAGCGGGCGATTGAATTCCTGCGCACGCGCAGCGGGCCCCAGCACGTCTGCGACGTGTGCACGGGCTGCGGGTGCATCGCCGTGGCGGTGGCCAAGAACTTCCCCGAGGCCCGCGTAGTCGCGACGGACATTTCGGACCAGGCGCTGGCCGTCGCGGCCCGGAACGTCGAGAGGCATCAGCTCCAGGACCGCATCGAACTGCTGTGCGGCGATCTGTTCGAGCCGCTCGTGCCGCACTTGGACGTCAGGCAATGGGACCTCATCGCGTGCAATCCGCCCTACGTCAGTGCGGCGGAATACGAAGGGCTGGACGAGAACGTCAAGGACTACGAGCCACGTCTGGCTCTGTGGGCCGGCGACGACGGTCTGGACGTCTATCGGCGCATCTGCGAGAGCATCGACCGGTTCCTCAAGCCCGGCGGAGCGCTCCTGCTGGAAATTGGCTACGCTCAAGGCCCGGCCGTGCAAGCGATGCTCGACGCTGCCGGGCTTTTCGCCGAGATCGCCATCGAGAAGGACTTCCGCAACAACGACCGCATCGCCTTCGCCCGGAGGCGGGAGGCATGAACAAGACGCGTCGGGTCGAAGCTGCCCCGCTGCTGGAACGCGCGGCAAACGCTCGTGACGCAAAGTCGAAGGCGTGGGTGAGGGTTGCGAGAGAAATCCTGGACGAGACGGTCCAGGTCAGCGGGATTCTTCTCAGGATTCTGATCCCGGTCGTGATCGTCGTGAAGATACTGGCCGAGGTGGGCGCGGTGCGATACCTCGCTGCCGCCCTGAAGCCCATGATGGGCCTGGTCGGGCTGCCGGGCGACATGGGAATCGTGTGGGCGACAGCCCTGCTGACCAACGTGTACGGCGGCATCATCGCTTTCGTCGCGTTGGCGCCGCAGACCCCTTTGACCGTCGCGCAAGTCACGATCCTCGCGTCCCTGATGCTGGTGGCCCATGCACTACCCATCGAATTGCGGATCACTCAGAAGGCCGGAGTCGGAGCGGTCGCGATGGGGCTCTTTCGCTTCGGAGGAGCGCTGGCGCTGGGCGGTCTGTTGAACCTCGTCTACAGCCAAACCGGCTGGCTCCAGCGCCAATACACTCTTCTCTGGCGCCCGGCGCCGGTGGATGCGTCCCTATTGACCTGGGCGTGGAACCAGTTCCTGAACCTGGCAACCATGTTCCTGGTCATTCTGGCCCTGATGACTCTGATGCGGCTGCTGCGCCGGCTTGGCGTCGTTGCGCTGCTGGAGCGCCTCCTGACGCCGGTGCTGAGGCTGCTGGGCATGACGCCGGCCGCGACGGAAATCACGGTGGTCGGCATGATGATGGGTATCGGGTACGGCGGCGGGCTGATCATCCGCCACGCCAATTCCGGGAACATCCCCAAACGCGACGTGCTCTTCTCGCTGGTTTTGATGGGCCTCTGTCACAGCCTGATCGAAGACACCCTCCTGGTGGCCGCCCTCGGCGCCCATTTCTCCGGCATCCTCCTCGGGCGCATCGCTTTTGCCTTAGCGGTGACGTTCGCGTTAGCGAAACTCACCAGCCTGCTGCCCAGAGATCCATTCCAACGATACCTAAGAAGTGAATAGCGTAACGTCGAGATGAACCTGGCGTCCGTCATAGTGACATCACGTAGCGATACTGTGGCGGCATTCGATGAGGATTTCGCGGACGCAGGCGGCGGGAGAGAGGCTCAGGAGCCAGCGGACGGTTCTGGCCAGGTCTTGCGGCTGGATCATCTCCTCGGACGGCAGCGGCGTGCCCGCTTGCTGCGCCATGTCGGTGTCCACCCACGCCGGACATAGGGACGTGACCTTAATCCCCAGCGGAGACAACTCCCTGTACAACGACTCGCCGAGCCCCACCAGGGCGAACTTGGACGCACAGTAGGCCCCTTCCTCAGCAAAGCCCACCTTGCCAGCCCGCGAGGCAACGTTGAGAATGTAGCCGCGACCTTGCTTCTTCATTACCGGGACAACCGCTTGGACTAAGGTCAGAGCCGCGGCCACATTGACCGCGAGAAGTCGCTGGAATTGTTCGTCCGAGACCTCGAGGGCCCCGCCGGCCCACCGGCCCGCGTTGTTGACCAGCACGTCAACACGACCGAGCTGATCGACAATCAAATGACCGGTGCGCCGGACCGTCTCCTGATCGGCGATGTCCAGGTCATAGACGAACGGCTCCGGGGTAGCGTCACCTAGCGCGACGATGTCACGGGCCACCGCCTCCAACTGCTCGCGCGAACGCGCAATTAGTACGGTCCGGTAGCCGTCCTCAGCCAAAGCAATGGCAATGCCTCGGCCGATGCCACGCCCTGCTCCCGTCACGATCGCTGTCGGATGGTCATTCATGACCGGCCTCCATCCGCCGCGGGCTAATACGTGATCACAGTGCTGATCTTGTAGCCGGCCAGCTTGGCCCGGCCGTTAAGAGCTTTCAGCTCGATCAGGAAGGTCGTCCCGGCAACCTCGCCGCCGATCTTCTCGATTAGCTCGCAGGCCGCCCGCATCGTGCCGCCGGTGGCCAGGAGATCGTCCACCATGAGCACCTTCGCTCCGCGCGGTATCGCGTCACGATGCACCTCGACGGTGTCGGTCCCGTACTCCAGCGCATAGCTGACGTTCTCGGTCTTGTAGGGCAGCTTGCCTTTCTTGCGAATGGGGATGAAGCCCGCGTGGAGTCGTTCGGCGACCGCGGACCCGAAGATGAACCCTCTGGCCTCCACCGCCGCGACATAGGCGACACCCGCATTGTGATAAGGAGCAACCAGGGCCTCTACGGCAGCAGGAAAAGCCTTTGGGCTGGCCAGCAAAGGCGTGATGTCACGAAAGAGAATCCCCTTCTTGGGCCAATCCGGTATGGCACGGATGAAAGCAGACAGATCGGTTCGTTCCTTCGTCATGGGACTCCTTTCCATGTTCATCGAGCCGCAGAGCACGGCACCAACTCTGACTACTCCATTGTCGTTGAACCGGCGCCGGATTGCAAGAAGACGAACCGATCCGCCCGAATCTTATCCTGCCTCCATGTACTCGTAAAGCCGGGTCAGCGCTTCACGGCGGATCTGCCGAATGCGCTCGCGGGTCAGTCCCATCTTCTTGCCGATCTCCTTCAGCGTCAGAGGCCGACGTCCACCCAAGCCATAGTGCAGTCTGAGCACTTCGGCCTCGCGCGGATCGATCTCGTCGAGGAGCCTCACGGCTTTGGCCTTCTCCTCGTCCTCTACCAAGGGGTCCTCCGGCCGACCGACGTTTTCGTCCTCGAGCGTGGACTCAAGGGCATGACCATCGTCCTGGTCGTCACCTCCCAAGCTTTCGCTGGTATTGCTGAGCACTTCGACGATACGATAGATCACGGCGGCTTTGCGCACGGGAAGGTGCATCAGCTCAGCCATTTCTTGAACGCTCAGCTTACGGCCCAGTCGACTCTCCACCTCAGCAGCCGTATACCGCCACTGGTTTATCAGCGTGACCATATACGTCGGCACGTGAACCGGCTGGACGTTCTCAAGCAAGGCCCGCTTGATGCTCTGCTTGATCCACCACGCCGCGTAGGTGCTGAAGCGCGTGCCGCGGTCGGGATCGAAATAATCCACCGCCTTGATCAGACCGAGATTGCCTTCCTCAATCAGGTCTCCCAGACCGATCCCACGTCCGGCGTATTTCTTGGCGATATTGACTACCAGCCGCAGATTGCTCCGCACCAGCAGTTCTCGGGCCAGCGGATCGTTGTCCTCGACGACGCGCTTGCCCAGCTCGTATTCCTTTTCCCACGTCAGGAGCGATGCCTCATCGATTTCCTTGAGGTAGTCTTTGAGTGTCACATCGAATATGATGGTGCCCTCCCGCCCGACCGAGAGTCTCTCGACCCCGGCCCTTATAGGCCAATTCGATTAGTACCCATCCTCACTTGCGGTATACATGACGGCTTCGTCAAGCAGACACCGGCGGACAGCCGCCGATGAATTCCACGAGGAGTATCGGCCAGACCGGCGGTGTGGTTTAGCCGCCTCGGGATGGAACTCACCGTCGCCTTTCGGGAAATGTAGGAAGGAATCGAAAATGAGGGATTCGCGCGGCACAGGCCGTGTGCCAAGAGAGATAACTGCAATAAATTCGGACCTTGGTCCCCAGTCCGGGAGTCGCCGACGAGACTGCCCGTGGACATGTCCATGCGGATAGACTGCCCTCGCGCCCGGATACTCACATGACATGATCGCCTAAACGGACAGTGTTTTCCCTGTCGCTCCGCGGGGCTGCGACCAACGTATCGCTATTGCCGTCCGACGACTCAGCGTCCGCGAGATACCCTTAGCAAGCAAGACACATAACGATAAGGACAGATATATATGATGGGCAACTCGTGACACACTTGCGAATTCCCACGCAAGAACCTGTGAACGCCCAAAGACAAGAGAAGAGCCAGCAGTTCACTCACGTTTTTCGCTTGTGCTGCACCTCGTGTGTGAAACCAGCGGCATGACAGGGCTACCTGACAATGTCACAGAGCGCACGTACTCAACGATGATCGGTATGGTCTCCCGTACCTGCGATTCGCAGGTAGCGCATGGGGCTTATGCGCGTGCTGGGTCAACTGTCGCGCGGAACTGCTGGCAGAGGTTCGACTGCCAACAACCGCCGGCCTCAGATCAGTCCTTATCCAATGGTCTCCAGCGGAGTAGCTCAGGTTTGCGACTCCTTTGGACATGACCCACTTGGCCACTGGCTCGACAGACGGCACCGGGATGTTCTTCAACTCGAATGAGATCTCGACCTCGACCGGACGGACGGCGATGCGATGGCGTATGGCCCCAACAGAGACCGCGCCAGTGTATCCCCAGCATACGACGCAGTCTGACCCCTGGGAGGTGTTGGCGTACTGATAGGGGAAGTCCACCAGGCGCTGCACATAGTCCGAGTCAAGCAATTGCGTTTCTATGGCAGCGAAGTCGCTCGGCCCGCAGAAATCCAATCCCTGTATGGATCCACTCGTTGCCCTGACTTCGGTCCTGTACGAAACGCGATTACACTCTGCGTACGCTGTCAAAACCCTAATCTGGAGATCGTGTCCAACATCCATCCATCCTGAGTTGGGATCAAACACCTCGATCCTCGCGACAATAATCGTGGACGCGGTCTGGGCAAATGGCACATCCACTTCAATCACATCCTCGGCGTACATGGCATAGATGCACCCTCGAATGGCTGAAAGCAAGGGATGGCAGGGGTTGGTTGGGTTCGAGCTCCACGTGAACGGTCAGGCCCCAAGGCCCCTGCTCGTATGAGTTCAATGGGTCAGTCCATCTGTAGCCTGGTTTGAACCGCTCGTAGAAACGCCGCCACGGTGGCTCCTGGGGCACCCACCGAACCGGCGTACCGGCCTCATCGACCAACTGTAGAGCCTCGGGCTCGGC
>CAZGRF010000120.1:0-9194 GCA_964527825.1 uncultured Pirellulales bacterium | reverse complement strand
AGGTCGAGACATAGCCTGAGCCGACCCAGTCCCGCTGTTGCTTCTCCACATTTCGCATGTACAGCCAGCCGCGTTCCTTGAACGCCTCGTAGTTCTCCGTGCCAACGTAAAACTTGGGCCAGACGGAGATCATGATGTGCGTGTTGAGTTCGTCGTGAAGCTCCTTGACCATGCCGGCCGGATCGGGGTAGCGCGCCGGGTCGAAGTTGTGATCGCCCCACTTGTCCTCAGGCCAGTAGAACCAATCCTGAACGATGTTGTCCAGCGGGATCCGGCGCTTGCGGAATTCCTTGACCACGTCCAGCAGTTGCTCCTGGCTCTGGTACCGCTCGCGGCATTGCCAAAAGCCCATCGCCCACTTCGGCATCATGGGGGCCTGGCCGGTTATGGTGCGATATCCGTGGATAATCTCGTCGGCGTTGTCGCCGGCAATGAAGTAGTAGTCAATCTGATCGCCTACTTCGGACCACAGGGACATCGTACCTTTGTCCGTTTCCTTCTCCGGCGTCAGGCAGCGCAAGCCGATGTAGCCACCGTTGGGAATCCACTCGATCTTGATCGGGTGGAGCGTACCCGCTTTCATCGACAGGTGCAGGATGTGGGTCCAAGGACACCAATTCTGCCGCCAGGAATCGACGACCAGTTTGCCATTGAACCAGACCTTGGCGTAGTGCGAGCTATAGAACCTGAACTTGTGAACGCCCGTCTCGTTCGAGGTAATGGCGCCGGTCCATCGGATGCTGCCCCGACTGGTGTCGAAACCTTCGGGATACCCGCCGGCCTCGCTCAGGTTCTCGTGGGCAATGACGGATTCGTGGCGAGACGTCAGCAAATTCTGGAAGTCCTGGTCCCGGAAATACTCAGCGGTCAAGCCTCCTTTCTGGGCGTCCTTGCCATGCAGCGTCAGCGTCGACAGGGGCTGATAGTCGCGGATGTCGCCGAACTTCGTGCGTGAGTTGTTGTCCCAAAGGACGCCGTAGCCCTTGCTCGAAACCAAAAACGGCACCGAGGCAACGAGGTTGTACTGCCACAAGTCCACGTCGTGGCCTTTGTAGTTCATGATGGCATTCTGGTGCTGCCCCAGCCCGTAGAATGCCTCGTCATCCGGAGACGCGAATACCTGTCGGATGTGAAAGGTCTCTTCCCCCATCACATCGGCGGAGGAGATCGCCTTACCTCCGCCGGCCCTCTCCTGGAGAATCAGCCGGTCGTGGTCATCATAGAAGCTGACTTCTCCCGTCTGCGCCGAAACCTTGGCAGTGACTTTGGCCGTGGAGATCTGCACCGTATCCCCCTTCTGGCGCACGGAGAACGGCACCGGCTCCCAGTCGGTCTTGGGGACGATTAGACTTGGTCTTGAGGAAAAGGCCTCTCCGGGCGTCGCGACCACGCGGATGATCTCGTCACCGCACACCTGGAGCTTCACCATGCCGGGATCGCTCGCCGTCACCTTAGCCAGTCGGACCACGACGCCGTCAGCAGTCCTCGTGACGTTGGTGTTCTTTTGGCGGGCGCTGTCGCCACAACCCGCCAGCATGAGGGTCGCCAGGACAAATACAGGGAGCCATTGCTTGATCGTCATACTCGTCTCCTTTGAGTCAATCAGGACAGAGAATACGGACCCCAGATGAATAGCGATTTCCTTGGGGGTTTTCAACCCTTTTCGTCAGGCCTCGCCCTGTCGGCCCCGAGCCGCTTCCTCCGCTCATGTTGTGGTTGAAAGCCGGGATGAATCCGGTATGATCTGGAGTGACCGCCGGTGAGTTTGGCAACTTGAGAAGGAGAATATGACGATGCTGAGATACGCCGCACGCGCCCTATGGATGATCTTGACCTTCGCACTCTTGCGTTTGCCCAGTAGTCCGGCTCATGGCTACGAGAACTTCCAGGTCGCGATCTACTGCCGGGCTTATGAGACGCAGCAGATGGGCAACCTGGATTGGCTCGAACCCCGCTGGGACGCGATTGCTCGGCAAGTGCACGTCGACAAAGTGTATCTCGAAACCTATCGCGACGCGGGTAACATCGTCGACACCGAGACGCTGGCCACGGCCAAGAAGTTCTTTGCGGACCGCGGCATCCGGACCGCCGGTGGCATCACCCTGACCGTCAGCGAGAGAAATCGGTTCGAGACATTCTGCTACACGAATCCCGAGCACCGCCAGACAGTCAAAGAGATCGTGGAGTTCACAGCCAGGCACTTTGACGAAGTCATCCTCGACGATTTCTTCTTCATCAACTGCAAGTGCGAGCTGTGCATCAAGGCGAAAGGCGACAGGAACTGGACCGATTTCCGTCTGGCGCTGCTGACGGACGCGGCACAGAACCTGATCGTCGGACCGGCCAAGGCTGTCAACCCCAACGTCAAGATGGTCATCAAGTACCCCAACTGGTACGAGCACTTCCAGGGCCTGGGGTTCAATCTGGAGACGGGGCCGAAGATCTTCGATGGTCTCTACACGGGCACGGAGACGCGCGACCCTTCAGGCAACCAGCACTTGCAGCAATATCTGGGCTACCTGATCTTCCGCTACTTCGAGAACATCAAACCCAGATGCAATGGCGGCGGCTGGGTCGATACCGGCAGCATGATGTATACCGACCGCTACGCCGAACAGCTTTGGCTGACACTCTTCGCCAAGGCGCCGGAGATTACGCTTTTCGACCTGAGGCAGGTGCAGCGCGGCTTGCGCGGGCCCGACAACACGCCCTGGCAAGGCCAGCACACCAGCTTCGATTATGAAGAGATGATGCAGCCTGCCCGCCTGGCCGACGGCACAACCGTGCAGCCGACGATGATCGCTCGTGCCGCCGGATACACGTTCGAGAAAGTGGACAAGTTCCTGGGGCAGTTGGGCAAGCCCCTCGGCGTCAAGAGCTACAAGCCCTATCACTCGACCGGCGAGGATTTCCTGCAGACCTACCTGGGCATGTGCGGGATTCCCATGGACATCGTGCCGGAGTTCCCAAGAGAAGAGAACATGATCCTGCTGACCGAGCAGGCCAAGTTCGACCCGCAGATCGTCGAGAAGATCAAGGGCCAATTGGTGGAAGGCAAAAGCGTGTGCATCACCTCCGGCCTACTGCGCGCCTTGCAAGGCAAGGGGATCGAGGACATCGCGGAGCTGCGCTACACCGATCGCAAGGCCGTCGTCAAGGAATTCAGGGCTGGATGGGGACGCCCGGAGGAAGCGAACGAGGAAATGGTGATTCCGCAGATCGTGTACCTGACCAACGATGCGTGGGAAGAAATCTCCGGGACGGATGGGACGAACGGCTGGCCCATGCTGATTTCCGCCGGATACGCCCAAGGCACGCTGTACGTTCTGACGATCCCCGAGAGCTTCACGGACCTGTACAAGCTGCCAGCGTCGGTCGTATCGCGCATCAAGGACACACTGGTCAGAGACCTGTCCGTGCGTCTCGACGGCCCCGGCTTGACCAGCCTTTTCGTCTATGACAACGACACGTTTGTTGTGGAGTCGTTTCTGGACGAGCCGGTGGATGTTACCGTCACGGTCGCCAAACAAATCCGTGGCCTTCGTGACCTGCAATCCGACGAAGTGCTCTCCCCAAACCGAGGCGTGGGCGCAGGCCCGTTTGGCGGACGTCGTGGCGGGTTCGGCGGTATGGGCGGCGGCCCCCGAACCACCTTCGCCATGCAGATCAGACCGCACTCCTACCGCGTCTTCAAGTGCGAGCAGTGAAAATCACCTTGGGCTGATGCGGTAGAGTCCGGCGCCGTGGGAGGGAATCGATGCGCCGAACTTGTTCAAGAACTCGCCCAAATCTCTCTGGCCCCACAAATCGCGAACAACGCACTGGCCCTTCAGACCGATGGCTTCGAAGGTTACCTCGACCGGCTCGGCTGTCTCGGAACCCGAGGCGTCACGCGTGTTGAAGAGGGCCACATACTTGCCCTGCGAACTCGGCACGTCGGCAGCCCAGGCGATCAGCCCATCCCCGTTGAACAACTCATGGTTGTTGGTGCTGTTCTGATTGACGGTCAGAACCTCGTCGTTCGTCAGCAAAGACAAGGTGAACTCGTCGTTGCTGGGCAGGTCTCCACCGAACATCAGCGGCGAGCGGAAGATGCTCCACAGCGTCATCAGCGTGATCTGTTCGTCCTTGGTCAGTCGCGTTCGGCGGTCGGGCCCGCGCTCGCCGCGAATGCTGATGCGCCCCAGCGGCAGCATGTCCGCATCGGGCCAGTGGCCGGGGGCACTGTGGGGCGCCCAATTCTTGCAGCGGGCGAACATCGACCTGATATCCTGCCACCGATCCCAGAAATCACCCGAAATCCGCCAGAGATTGGCATGCTGCATCGCGTGCTCGGCGGCCCCAAGGGGCGTGGCCCCAGGTGACATGCTCAGCACGATCGGCCGGCCGCAACCATCAATGGCCTTGCGAATCAATTCAATCTCATCCTGATGGTAAGGGCTGGACAGGTCATCGATCTTGACGTAGTCCACGCCCCAGGAGGCATAGAGGGCAAAGATCGAATTGTAGTACTCCTGCGCGCCCGGCCGGTCGGCGACGATGGTGTACATGTCACGCAACCAGCGGCATTGTTGTCGCGTACTGTAGATGTCGGCGGCGTGCGCGTCGCTGCCCAGGATAGGCGTGTTCTTCTCCACCGCTACGACCGGGATGCCCCGCATGAGGTGGATGCCGAACTTCAGCCCTTTGCTGTGCACGTGGTCGGCCAACGGCTTGAACCCTTTACCGTCGGCGGCGGAGGGGAACCGGTTGACCGCGGGCGTGAAGCGTCCGTACTCATCCATCACGTAGCGCGGGTCTCTCTGGTTATAGCCGCCTGCCTTGGTGTTCTCCACGAACCAGCGGATATCCACCACGACGTACTGCCAGCCGTGGGCCTTCAGGTGCTCGGCCATGTAGCCGGCATTCGCCTTGACCTCGTCCTCTCTGACGGTCGGGCCGTAGCAGTCCCAGCTATTCCAGCCCATCGGAGGCGTCTGGGCCCAGGACCAGAAGCGCGGCAGGTTTGTCTGCGTCTGGGCCTTGACACGCGTGGCCGTCGCATCAACATCTCCCTGTTCACCAGAGAGAGTCCCCACGATCTTGCCATCCTGAAGGGTACCGGCGTAATGGATGACAAACTCCCACTCCGGCCCACCGATGGTCTGGACGAAGGTAAGCTTCTGCCCGTCAAACTTGACGTCGGAAAGCGTGACCTTGAAGTCCATCTGCTCGCCCTGCGCCTCGGGCCATACCGGTTTCCACGTACCCGAGTACGTTCCGTCGGTGTTCCGGCTGAAGTTGGCTGTCGCGGTCATTTCCTGGTCACCGACGCTGAACTGGAATTGCCAATCGCCCACGACGCCATCGGCGGCCCCGGCCAGTGACGCTGGCACCGACAATGCAAAACAAACAAACGTAACACAGCGCCTTAGTGTTCTCTGACTCGGCATGCGATTCATGGTAGACCTCCCAGCCAATCTCTTTCCCGGTTAATGATCACCGCCGGCACAGGACAATCCGTGCAACTCACAAGCATACCGCAAGCCAACATGGTGAGCAACCCATTCTGCACAAGAGTGCGAGCGTGAGGACTCCAGGAGGCATTCCGTGGGCCTGCGTGGACATGGCTCAAGCCTGCGTCGTGACGCTCACCGACTCTGCCGGTTGCGCCTGCGCCGCCGCTGCTTTTGCTTGCGGATCTTCTCGGCCTGTAGGGCCGCCGGGCTTTGGCTGCCCAGGAGACGTTGCTCCATCATCTCGCAGAGGCGTCTTCGCGCATAGTAACGGTTCAGCGGCTGGGAGCGATCCCGCTGCATCTTCACTTCCAGCCCCGTCGGGATGTGCTTGAGGCAAACGCAACTGGAAGTCTTGTTGACCTTCTGACCACCCGGCCCCGACGACCGGACGTACCGTTCTTGCAGGTCCTGTTCACGCAGCCCCAGAGACCCCATTCTGGCATCGAGTTCAGCTTGCTTTTTCTCCGTGACTCCGAGATTCATGCATCGACCTCACGGATTGGCCGACCCGACCGCAATCTGCCGGCGACTGTCCAGCGCCTGCCTGAGCACATCGACGTGGGCCTCGGACCCCTGGAAAACGTCCTCGGGGAACGTGTAGTATTTGAGAATGCCGTGGAGGATCTCCGTCCCTCGATCCGAGTTGAGCCACATGCCCGCCAGGTATTGGAGGCGAAGGTTGCGATCGGTATTGATCTGTGCGTCTTCCATCCATTCGTGCAACTGGCGAGCCTGCCCGGCGTAGGTCGCCAGCAAGTCCGTGACAGAGCGGAAGCCTACATCGTTGAGCGACCGGGCGACCGCGTCATATTCGGGGCTATCAAGGCGATCCTGCATTTCATCGATATTGATAACGGTAGGCTCGACCTGCCCGAACAGGACGCCGTCGTACCCCGCGCCTGCAATATCGTTGCTCCAGAGAATGCCGTTAGGAAAGACCTCGAAGAAGGTGGAGATCAAGCTTTTGGCCGTTTCGGGAGCACTCTCATACAGCGGCATCCACAGGGCCACGACCCCGCCGGGATTGAGGCGGGCCTTGCACATCTGATAGTATTCGATCGTGTTGAGCGCCGCACAGCCCTTGACCCAAGGATCGATCGGGTCGGACGTAATGACGTCAAATTTCTCACGGGTCGTGCTCATGAAATGACGCCCATCGTCAAAGACCAGACGCGTGCGAGGATCCGCAACAACATTGTGGTTCTCTTCGGCGAATCTCGGTGCGACATTGGCCGGCACGAGAGGTTCGATGTCACAGATGACGATCTGCTCGACACTGGGATACGGCACAAACGATCCGGCGGTGACGCCGGCGCCGCAGGCAACTACGAGCACGGATTTGGGCTCGCCGTGCGCCAACGCCGCCAAGTGTCCCAGCATCCGCTGCAAACGCATGTCGGCGGGATCGTTGGAGGCCTGCACCTTGCCGGCCCCGTGGAAGCACCGAATCCCTTCCGTCGATTCCGTCACCGCGATCGAGACACTCCGCCCTTCAGCCGCGTACGTGCAATACACCTTGTAGTCGCTGCTCCCTACGGGAACATCCTCCGCTGCGGTGATTCCGGGCACCGTGCAGGAACGGTAGGTCGAAACGTAGCGACCGTATGCCGTCAGTCCCCACGGAACAACAGGGAGATTCCAGATCAGTAGTACGGCCAGCGCCGGTACCAGCACGGCTCCAGCCCACCTGGGCCAACTCGCTGCCTTGGCGGCACGCGCGGCGGTTTCGCTCCGGTGAGGAATCATCAAGAGCAGCACACTCAAGGCCGACAGACCGATCATGACCCGCTGAGCCCCTTGAGAACCGATCCAGGGAACCAGGATCATGCTGAATGCCAACGATCCGATGATGGCGCCAACAGTGTTGGCGGCATATACGCGGCCAACGAGCCGCCCGGTATCTTGGTTGCGCGAGGCCACCGACGCCAGGGCCAGGGGGAAACTCGCTCCCCACAGAATCGCACCAGGCAAAACCGCCCAGATGCAACGCACCAGATCAAGCTGGAAATCCAGCCAGGGACTCTTTGAATACGTGGGGTCGACCGGCCAGAACGGCAGAGACTCAGCGACCACATATCCGGTCCACGCTACCGCTCCCATCAGCAACAATTGGCACGTACCCAAAGCCATGCGCGGGCGGCGTGCGTGCCGCGCCAGCATCGCCCCTATGCTACTGCCGATGCCCAACCCCGTCAGGAAAACCGCCAGGATGATCGAGAACGTGTAGACCGTTCCGCCCAGCAGCAACGAGAGCACGCGCGTCCAAACCACCTCGGCGCCGAGGGCCGTCATGCCGGACAGTCCGATCACCCAGTAAACCCGTCCGGCACCGGGCGCGTGCACGGCGGCGTCATCGCTCGCAGCCTCTGATGCCGCAGGCTTGCCGGCCCGGGCTGCCAGGGCCAAACCGATGCCGGCTACCACAGTATTGATGGCTACGGCAACGTATGTCGCAGTGGCCGTGTCGTGGACCCTCAGGAGATAGAAGCCGGCCAACAGGCAGCCGAAGACTGCCCCGGCGATGTTGCTGCCATAGAGAAAGCCAAGCCAGGAGACCCCCTGCGGCGTGGCCTGTACCCACCGGGCAATGGCCGGCAATGTCGCCCCCATCAGGACCGTCGGGGGCAACAGACACACGGCACAGACAACCGCTCGCAACAGGACACCGGCTGAACCGTGGCCAACGTGGGAAACATAGATCCGGTTGATGTGTGGCATGCCAAGCAGCAAAGCCACTCCCATGACCCCGATCGCCAGTTCGATCAGGGCGTAGACACACAAAGGATGTCGCTTGCGAGAAACCACCCGGGCAAAGGCAATACTGCCCAGACACATCCCCCCCATGAAACTGCCCAACAAGACGCCGAGAGAGATAGCAGACGAGCCGATAATCAGTTGGAGCATCTGTAGCCAGACGATCTGATAGATCAGAGCCGCACAGCCGCTGCCAAAAAACAGTGTCAGCAAGGCAGGAGTGAACCTGGGAACCGACAGCAAGCCGGCATCTGAATGGTCTCCCAGAGACGCAATGGTCTCACCGCCGCTATCCCGTCCGTTTGATTCTGCCGTATCAACCGTGATTCAAACCCTTCCAATATCTTCTCTGCCCAGGCCGGTCATTCGGGCCGCGAGTTCGGCCCGCCTCTTGTCCGTCATGCCAAGGTGCATTGTCACTACCCGGGCAGTCTGACAATTGCCCTGCCGCTTCACCGGTGAGAAACACGCCGCGCGGCAGTGCCGGGATTGTACAGTGCCAGCACTAGAGGGGCAACCATGGGCGCATTCTTTTGCCACGCCAGCGGTCCGCAACGAAACAGCATCCTTGTCAGAACTCTCCAAACCGTGTACCGGGGCCAAAGTCACTACCCAGATTGGCCGATAGAGACCTGGTATCGTTCAACACGGTGCGGCTGAAGATGCTACGTTTCTGACACAAGGGAGGTCATTGACATGCTGGACACGGTGAAAGTACCAGAACCGCTTGAACCGCTATTTCTCAAGGCCCAGGAGTATGTCAGGCGGTATTTCAGCGAAAGGTCTGAAAATCCTTCCCAGGGCACCATAGAGATCGCCGGTCAGCGCTATATTCTGGTTCGCGGCGCCTCATTGTCGGTAGATCTCTTTGAGTTCATGAAGGAACGCTACAAAGACGCCGGCGAAGAGGAGGCCAACAATGTGGCCAGGAGTTTCCTGTTC
>CAZGRF010000119.1:8982-9206 GCA_964527825.1 uncultured Pirellulales bacterium | reverse complement strand
TGAATACAAAATCCTCTTTATGCCTATCGGCGGCAACCCAAGGCTTGCGTAAATGTGCGCCCCGAAGCAAGAAACAGTCAGACAAACCACCCCCCCGGCGATCAGTTCCGACAGGTCAAATTTCGAGTTCAGAGCCAGCCACAGAACGAATGTGACCCCCAAGAGCCAGGCAAACCCTCTCGCCTTTTCAGATGTTGTATAGGCAATCCGCTGCATCTGCAAAT
>CAZGRF010000119.1:0-8972 GCA_964527825.1 uncultured Pirellulales bacterium | reverse complement strand
ATTCTGTCACCGCCTCTGTCAAGATATTGTTCCAAATATTCATATATTTTAATATTCAAATGCTCTTGACGAGCGTGACAATGATCCTACACTCCTCATTACATGCACCCATAGACCGGAACGATGAATTGGGTGACTCGTGAAATATCGTAAGATTCCGGATGAAGCTGTTCGACGACTGCCGTTCTATCTGCGAGGCCTCCTGACCTCGTGGGAACAGGGGCATAAGAGCATATCCAGCCGTGACCTGGCTGATCTTCTCGGATTCAGCCACTGGCAGATAAGGAAGGACTTTTCCTATTTTGGCAGTTTCGGCACACCCGGCAAGGGCTATGACACCGAAAAGCTCATAGAGCAGATTAGGACAATCCTTAAACTCAACGCAGTCCGCAAGGCAGCTTTGGTTGGGGTAGGCAACCTGGGCCTTGCCGTCTTGAAATACCCGGGGTTTCGAGCATACGGGTTCCAGATCACCGCCGCGTTCGACAACGACCGCAGGAAAATCGGTCGAAGAATAGGGGACATCACGGTTGAGGACGTCTCGAGACTCCGGACGCTGAAGAAGAGAGGAATCGACTTCGGAATCATCACCGTTCCCTGCGAAGCCGCCCAGCGGACGTTCGATGCCCTCGCCCGGGCGGGGGTAAAGGGGGTCCTGAGTTTTTCGCCGTGCCAAAGAACGGGCCTTGAGAGAGCCAAGGTCATCACCATTGATATTGCGATGGACCTTGTTCGTCTTCCGTACTACACACCCGCAAACCGGCAGAAGCCAAAGAGCGGCGACCAATAGCAACACAAATTGAAGATTCTGAAGAGTGAGAGAAGATAGTCGAAGCCACCTCTTTCACGAGGCGGAAGACACCGCAAGTTGTATGGTGACATTTTGACTCGATGTTGTTACAAATCCAAGTTTCGCTAAGTCGAGCCCGCACACATTTTCGTTCTTGGGCCAAGTGTACCTGTCAAGCGACAGTCGGACCGCGTCGCGCCGACCGAATTCCACGTGAAGGCTCTCTGAAGACGACGGCATATCGGACACGGAGGTGGCATGCCCATGCTCTGACCGTGTATATCCGGCTGGAGGGAGGCCGTCAGCAGTCTGCCCTGAGAGAATTGGCAGACTACCTCTCCTGCTCACAAGACCGGAACGACACGACAGAAGCTGCGTCGCGTCTCGGCAAAGACGTGACGTTCGATACGGTCGGGTACAGCTTCCCCTGGGGTCCAAATACCAGTGTGGAGCCGCGAGCGGTAAGTGTCTGTGATGTAAGAAGACAAAGGGATGCTTGTGCCGGTCCCATTGACGATTGACAGACATAGCTTGGCTCACGTGGCTTTCCTTTTGCAGTTCGGCTCGCCCGGCCGGGCTTCCTAATCGTCGAGATCTGCCGTCACGGCCCACCGTGGATAGGGCTCCCGCGGACCTTTCATGGCGTGCCAGAGAATACGGTTCAACACATCCTCGGGACACCGGTCCACTTCCGTCAGGTCCAGCCGAGCCGAGGCGAACGCCTCTCTGCGCAGGGTAGCGTCTGAGATCCTTTTCGGATCCGGATTCATCTGGTCCAGAGCAATGTTCGCCGGCACGGCGACGTAGGGCGTAGCGTCCGGGTCATCGGTAAAGCAATCACTCATGGGAGTAGCCGTGGCGTCGAGCTGATTCATGGGCGGCAGGCCCAGGATCAGCTCAATGCTGCGAACGACGCTGGTCTGGTTGTATTGCGTGTGGATCACGGCGTTACGTTTGGTGTAGGGACTGATGACATAGGCCGTGGTGCGGAAGCCGCTGACGTGATCCCAGCCGTCCTGGGGGTCGTCTTCGATAGCAAAGATGCAGGTCTTCGCCCAGAAGCGACTGTGACTGATCGCCTCCACGATCTGTCCGAGGGCCAGATCGTTGTCCGCCACCTGGGCTGCCGGCGTGGGCGAGTTCGACTTGGTCCCGGAGGTATGGTCGTTCGGCAGGGCCATGATGATCAGGTCGGGGCATTGGCCCATCTGCTCGTATTCGTGCAACTCCTTGATGAACTGCGCGGCCCGCCAGATGTCCGGGATATCCAGGTTCCAACCGATCGGCTGATCGCCCAGGTAGGGTCGCAGCGACTCGATGCCGGGGTGGCTGCTGATTTTGATCAAGTGGGTCTGGTCGACGAAGTCACGATAGCAATCCATGAACCTGGGCGGGCCCCTTTTGCCGGGCGTCGCCCACGCGGCTTCCGTGATCACGAACTCGCCGTAGTCGCGCAGGGACTTGCCGTGGGCGATGGCGTTATCCCAGAGAAAACCGGAAGGGGCATACGCCAGGGCATCCACGCCATTGTCTGTCTTGCCGTTGGGATAGCTGCGGGGGAAACCCGCGAAGGATTTCTCCATGTAATCTGTGGCGAACGCGGAATCCGTCCATTGGTGGCCGTCGGCGCTGCAAATGCCGGAACAATAGATATTGTCCAACAAGATGAAATCGTGGACCAGCTTATGCTGGTTGGGTGTGATTTGCGTCCCGAAGATACATAGAGACGGATCGCCATTACCTTCCAAGACATCCCCGAGGATTTGGTCGTAAGTCCGGTTCTCTTTGATAATGTAGACGACGTGCTCGAAGACGGACGGCTCGCCTACCCTTTCCGGGACAGGTCGCGGTGGCTGGTTCGGCCGTGCCGGCTGTCGCGCTTCCTGTAGCAGAGGATAGCGGTAGTTATCGAGCGCCTGGCGTGTCAGGGCCGGCAGTTCCTTGTCCCGGGGCACGGGCATGAGCGACAGGGTGCCATGATACTGATGCGTGTTGGATTCATGCGCTTGCGCCTCCTTGAGGCCCCGGGTCGAGCCGACGCCCTTGATATTGGCCACGATCAACTGGTGACGCGTGGCATCGTATGTGACCTCACCGGGAAACCAGCCTACGGGAATCAAACCTAAGAGCTTCGATTGGCCGGGACGGAACCGGACGACGGCAGCGGCATTCTGCGTGCCGTTGGCAACGTAGAGCCTGTCGCCGGCGGGATTGAACGCCAGGGCATTGGGGCTGGCGCCGAACAGGTCGGCAGGACTGGGTTTGACCCAGATGGTTTCCACCACCTTGTCCGTGCGCGTGTCGATCACGCTCAGTGTATCGCTACCGGCGTTGGCCACCACGACATGGCGTCCGTCCGGTGCGGCCGCAAGCGCGGATGAGTGCAGGCCAACCATGATCTGGCCAACGGGCTCTTCCCCGTCCAGGCGAATCACAGAAACCGAACCTTCATTGGCGATGTGGCGCACCGGATCCACTCGCACCTTCGTTCCCCGGCCTGCCGGCCCGGTAACACTATTCGCATCCGGGAGCCGGCCGCCCCAGTTGCTCACGTAGGCTTTGTCGCCAACCAGAACCACACCATAGGGTGCGACTCCCACGGGCCACAAACGCAGCACCTTGCCGGTTGCCGGATCGATCTCGGCCAGATGGTTCGACAGATTCAGTGCCACATATAGCCGCCGCCCATCGCCAGAGATCGCCAGGCCGGCTGGAATCTCCTGTCTTCGACCCTTCGCTCCGGCGGGGGGCAAGGGGATGGAGAACAGACCGCTGACTTGCCCTTGGGTACTGACAGCGAAGACCTTGACATCGCCGTTGACGTTGGACAGGTAGAGGCGCGACCCGTCCGGGCTGAAGACCATGCCGGTGTAGCTGAGCTCGCCGGATTTGTCAGGCGCGAAAATATTCGAAGATACGGCGTTGGGGTCCCGAGCCCTGCGGGAAGGCAGGGCGACGCGCTGCTGGATTGCGCCGGTCTGCGGATTGACGAGCATCAGCTCGTGCGTCTTGCCGGACGTAGCGAGCAGGTGGCCGTCAGGACTCAAGGCCAATCCCTGCGGCCGCATACCAGCTAATTCCACCTGAATACCGTTCGGGGTCAGCACTTGATGCACCGGGGTGACATACCTCTGCGGACCGATCTGGCCTACTGGCTCGGTACTAGAGTAACTGGGTGCCCGGCAAGAGCCTGTCAGCAGAGGCAGAAACAGCATCGTGATCCGTAAAGTCAACGATCCTGTCACCCGTGTTGCCCTGTTTCTGCCAACCATATTCGCACCTTGTTCAACTGGTGTTCTGAAATACGGGTTTACACGCTGGAATGATAGTCGAGGAATGCGACCAGGAACAGAGAAATCGAGGGTCGGATTAAGGGACGCATGGGAAGGCGCTCTTTTGATGATCTCGTTCGTGATCCCCTTGTGGGTGATCTTCAACTGCCGACCCGGCCTCCGGTATCCCTGTCAAGTAGCAGCGAGGATGGTCTCCACTTGAAGCTCGCAGACGCGCGCCTCGTTCCGGGTGCGGACTTCTTACAGCGGAAAAGTGACCGTGCCGCCTTGCGGTGCTGGAATCTGCTTGGTGCCGCCGTCCGGCAGGTGGACGACGATATGCCTGCAGTTGGCGGTGAGTGGTTTCACTTCGACCGTGGCGGTCCTACCGTCCTTGTCTACCTGCACGGTCATGTCGAGCGGTCCGAACGGCGTCGCCACGCCGTTGAGACGCGTGACCATACCGGGCCCGGCCCATTCGCGGGGGAAGCCTTCGAGCAGGTGCATCTCGTCGCCGCGGTCGAGTGCGAGCAGATGGATCGTGAGGCGTATGAACTCGGCGCTGGCCCAATTGTGCGGCATGTCGCCGACTTTGCGGAATTTCTCACCTCGCAACGACTGCTCCTCGCACCACACGCCGGTAGGCGCGGCGTGATTGACGAAGGCGTAGAGAATCTGCGCGGCCTTGCGACTGTTGCCTTGCCAGAGCCAGGCGTGGCCGTAGAACGACGCGAAGTAATTCCAGATGCCCGTCGCGTCCCAGCCGGTGCCGTAGACCATGCCCTCGCGCTCGGTGGCTTCGAGCATCGCCAGCGTGCCGGTTACGAGCGGGTCGTCCTGGGCGAAGATCTGACCCGGATAGACGGCGTGGCAAAAGGCCCATTGCGCTCGCTGGGGGAGTTCCTTCTTGCCCGGCTCGCCCATGAGGATCGGAACGTAGGAATTCCCGAGAGGATCTTGGGCCATGTCGCGTTGAGCCGCCTGGCGGAAAGCGGCCATGAAGTCGTCGTATTCCTTTTGCCAGGCAGCGGCTTCCTCTGTCTTGCCCAACCAGTGTGCGGCCTGGATAAACGCGTGCAGACCCACCAGGTTCCAATAGGAGTTGGTATACTCCGCATGGATCCCACCGAGGCCGCCATCCGGAAAGCCCGGAGGGACGAGACCATCGTCGAGGGGAGTGTCGTTTTCGAGCGTCTGCCGACGCAGGGTCTGGACGTGCCTGGCCATGCGGGTCAGCTTCGGCCAGACGGATTCCAGCCAAGCCTTGTCCTGCGTGAGTTGGGCGTGCCGCACGCACGTCCACAGCACAATGCCGTTCTCCTTCGAGAAGTTCTTCATGACTTCGATGCGGCCATCGGGCTGTTGGTAAGTCAGTTCATAAGCCACGCCGCTGCGGGCCTCCTGCCCAGCCCCGACCATCGCCGCCGACTCCAACAGGAAGGCGCCGTCCACGATCCACAGCCCGCGATAGCAGGTCGGGCCGACCTGGAAGGCGGGCAGTCCCCGCTTGATCTCGCGCGCCTGCCAAATGTTGCGAATGGACGAATCGACCAGCGCCTGGACTCCCGGGTCCGGCACCTGGATGCGACCGAATGGCAATGGTGCATTTTCCCAGTATGCCACCGCGCGGTCGCGGCTCTGGAGGGCTTGCTGGAGGGTCGCCGGCTCGGCCACAAGCGCACCGCCGCCGCTATAGAGCACGAAGAACTGCCTGCTCTCTCCTGCCGGCACGGTCAGCGCCTCAAGTTGAATCGCTCGCCGCAACGCTTTCTGCTCGGTAAGACCGGTCATTCTCAACGATGCGGTAACCGTGTCGTGGTTGTTGATCCTTACACGCTGGGTTTCTGGCGCAAAGGCGAAGGCCAGTTCGGTATCCACGATCAACCAGGGCCGCAGCACGCGTGCCTCGGTGCCCTTATTGGCGACGCGAACGAGGATCAAATCGTTATGTGCCGGGCCGCCGGATTTGATGGCATCCATGCGAGCCAGAGCGGACGCGTTGAGTCTTCCAGACAGCAACGCCTCGGTGTCCGGCTTCTGATCCGCCGCGAAGATCCAGAGGCCGTTGAGAATCGTGTTCTTGTCTGTCGCCCCTGACGCGGCCTCCACCGTGATCTCGATCTTGCCGTCGCCGTTGGTGTCCCTGGCGTCGAACCAGAAAGCCGCCGCCTTGTTTTGTCCGATGTCCGCTACGGTGTCGACGGTCTTCGGCTTCGCCCCTTCCACGCGCAGCACCTGCACGCGTTTGCCCGCCTCC
This sequence comes from uncultured Pirellulales bacterium, assembly GCA_964527825.1. GTDB lineage: Bacteria > Planctomycetota > Phycisphaerae > Sedimentisphaerales > Anaerobacaceae > JAFGLV01. The sequence continues at coordinate 2,653 of CAZGRF010000119.1, read as the reverse complement.
TTCCACCACCCTTCGCACAATGCCAACGCCACGCGTCGCGACGCCCCCGCCGGCACGGCCAGTTCATAACGGATGCTGCCGCCCATGTGGACAGCGATGTGCCGAAGCGACGGATCGACAGAAGCGGGCGGCCTGGCCCAATCACGATTCATGCCGTCCCCGTCGAGCCGCTGTAGTGCACTAAGGGTGGCACTGGCGTGCGGCAGATCTGTGACGGTGAAAACCTCTTCGAGGATCTGTATTTCTTCCGCCGCTCGCCACGTTCGCACGATGGGCACGCGGGGTGAAAGCAGTTCCTGCTTCTCCCACACTGCCCCGCGAACCACCTGCACGCCGATGTGCGTCGCGAACTCTCGTCCGCCTTGATTGTAGTGGTAGAGCAGTTCTCCGCTGCGATCCACGAGCGACTTGTATGGATCGTCCGGCAGGCAGATGGCCGTCTGCCATTCCGGCGGCGCATAGCGAAAATCGACAGTTGACGCCGCCGCGGCACATGCGGGCAAGACGGTTGCCGCTACTACTGCGATGGGTACAAGCAGGACGGCAAGGCAAGGCTTCTTTCGAAGTGTGACAATAGGATTCATGGGCTCGCGCTCCATCGTTTCACGGTACGAGATTCTTGTCAGTGGGTGGTATGCTTCCCAGCCACGCGTCTCATTTCCTCTGCGCCACGTAGATGTCGGCTTCGATCATCACGCCGTTCTCGAAGAAGTGATGCACGAAATAGAGATTGCCGGCCCTGTCAACCGAGGGCTCGCCTGCAAACTGAGATACTATCATTTCCGGGGTGGACCAGACTCTATCTCTTTTCCTTGAACGGAAGATTCCGGGTGTTCCGCGATAAGTCCTTGTGAACCAGAGCACATCCCCATCGGGCGATATGCACGGGTATCCGTCCATCACGCTGCTGTTGACAGCCTCGACGTTGACTGGATCGGACCAAGTGTTTCCATTTCTCGTAGTCATCCATATATCGTACCCGCCTTTTCCCCCTGGACGGCCCGAATGGAAGTACAAGTCGTCTCCGTACAGATGCACTTCACCTATCTGGATTTCCTTCATCAGGCGATCCCCTGCATAGTGCCAGTCCGCCCACTTTCCATCCACCCAGCGGGCAGTAAACATGTTCACGCCGGTATACCCTTCTCTGGCCGATGCGAACCACATCTCCGTGCCTTGTATGCACGCGGCATCATCCAACGACAGTCTTCCCGGTGTTTGCAGCCACACCCTTTGCGGTTGGTCCCATGTGTCCTCTTCCTTATGAGAAACCCATATACCGGTAACGCCGTCCAACAACTGCTTCTGCGGAGGTACACGCACGTCGGGTGTGAAAAAGAAGTACAGCGTTTTGCCGTCCGGAAGGATGAACGGGGAGTCTTCCGCTCCCGCCGTATTCACCGGATGCGGGAGAGGAATCGGCTCCTCATAGTCATTTGAATAAAGGATGGGCGTGTGTCGATCCGTCTCGGGCATACGCTTAGAAATATCACCGGGGATCCTATCGTGACGATCCACCGCTGGATAGGCCGCTGCCAGATCATCGGTGCCATCACAACCTGCACCACCAGACAATGTAGCAAGCATGACGACAATCAGGCAACGGTAGAGATTCACAGTCCACTTCTCCGGCGTACCGCCACGTTTCGGCGGCATGACTGAGGGGCGACGACAGCCAGTTGTTAGGATCCACGCGACCGCGTCTCTTCTCCTGGCACTGTTCCGCCAGCCTATCACTCGGGTCTCAGAAGGTCAACTACGATCCCGAGATCACCCCGACATCCTGGAGTGACGGCAGCATAAGCTGCCAGAATCTTGTCTGGCGTAACGACCTTCTCTACTACGGCGATGGCTACCTCCTCGATGGTGACTACATGCACGATAAGGTCGAGGACTTCCTGTGGGGCGATAACCATACAGGGCTTTCGGTCGGATGTCTCATGGCAGGCCAACAACCTTGCGAAACCTGTTCAGCGAGTCTACAATCGCGCACAGTTGCTCCTTCTTGTCCCAGAAGGCTATGCGGTAGAGATGCTTGACTCACACTTGAAATAGAGACAACCCGGGGATAGGCCAATGAAACGCAACGAAACCATACGCGACGTGATTGAGGCGGCACACGAGTTCAATGGCTGCAAGCTCTGGAAGCACTTCACTAACTACGACTGTTTTGGGGTACGTGTCGTGGACGCAGAGGACTTGATACTGGCTGTCGTGCTTGGCGATGCAGGCGAGGAATATGGCGTGTCGCTGTTTCGTGGTCCGCAGGCGGTTGCCTCTCCGCGGGCACTGCTGGATGCCGCAGGCCCGGGCGATGATGTCCTCGAAGAGATGGACACCCTGGGGTTTAGCATGGAAGCCTTTGGCCATCTGCCGCCAGACGCCCAGGCTCAGGTACGCGAAGGCGGCTGGCATCCTCGCTACGATGAGCAGGTACCGCACTTCCTGGCCAAACCAAGCGGCCAACAGGGACGGCTGCCCGATGAATCTGAACTGGCCCTGTTGCTGTTGGTTTTGCGCGGGGCTATAGAGGCAGACAAGAAGAAGCTGTTGCGACCAGCCACTCTCGAAGATGAAGAGGGCATCTGCGTCGTGGACATCCGGGCGGAGGCGACCGCCCCGCAGGTGAATGTGACGCGCGAAAAGGTGGCGT
>CAZGRF010000118.1:0-9212 GCA_964527825.1 uncultured Pirellulales bacterium | reverse complement strand
GAGCAAACGAGGGAGACTCTCCCCCGTTAGATTCTGACTATGGCTCTCCCGGCGTAGGGGTGGAAGGAAGCCAGCTCGTCGGGTCATTCCAGGTCACGGGTGCGGCGGCAGGATCTTGGATCGCCAACGAGTCACCGCCGCCGTTGGCCGCAGGGTACAACATGCCGCTGTAACTGAATCGAAGGATGGCTGCATCCAGGGGAGCAGGCAACTGCAGCACGATCTGCCCGCCGGTGTCGCTCAGGCTGCCGGCATACTGGCCTGCAACGTTGGGTGTCATGCCGTAGACCGAGCGAAATGCGGATATGTCGGCGACCACCAGCGTGCATTCGCCCGGCTGTAACGTCATCGCGGGGAATGTGAGGCTGATGTCCCGGCCGAGTCTGACGCCATTGACATCCAGCACTTCGTCGCTCACGTTCATCAACTCGATGTAGTCGCCGTCCTCACCCTGCGGCGAATCGTACATAAGCTCCGTGATGCGCAAGCCGTTCAGCAGGTTAAGCTCGTTCTCAAGAACAGTCTGCTCTTCCACCTTCACCAGGACCGCGTCCATCACGACGCTGATCAGGAAGTCCGAACTGGACGTGCTGGCGTTCAGGCCCTGAATCGCCAGGATGTTCTCGCCCGCCTTCAGCAAGTCCTTATACGCCGAGCTGTCAACGATAGTGTCGAAGCTGGCGACACTGGTCTCGCCGGCGCTGTCCGCGTGCGAGTTCCAGGCCGGGGTGCCGGAGAAGTTGCTTCTGGCCACCTCGCTGCCGTTCAGATACGCGACGAAACCATCGTCGCATCGCAGCTTCAACGTCAGTTCGTTCACGTCGGCAAGGGTCGCCGGATCGACCGTAAACGGCACGCGAATGTAGCACGTCGTATTCTTGCCCGATCCGGACATCTGCGCCCTCAGATCGAGACCGATCAAAGGCCGGTAGTCGCTGCCTGTGTCGTAGCCGACCCCACCCGGCGCGCCCTGGCACAGCGCCCACATCGAATCGTCGAACGGGCCGCCGCCTTTCCAGTCATCACTGATAGGGCCCGCCGGAACAAGGACACGCTTGCCTGCATACTCATCGACAAGCGAGAGCGTACTGGTGACGGTTTTGCGCGACTCTGGATTGGCGACCCCAGGAGTGGGTAGCGCGAAGAAATCTCGCTGGCTCGCTCCGTCGGGAACGCGGCCCTCGGACACGTCGACGCTCTGAGGTCCATAGATGACTCTGTCTGTTTCCGTCAATTCACTATTCAGCAACGCGAGCGTTCCGCCATTGGAGGACAGACGAAGACCATTCGATCCATCCGCCCAGAATACGGCGTAGCCCTTGCTCGCCATGAAGCTCAGCCGCTTCATTTCGAACGTGGGTGGCAACGTCACGGACTCATCTGTCAGGATCATTCCTCCCACATCCACCGGGTTGGCCTGAGGATTGTAGAGCTCGATGAAGCCCGAAGCAAACAGCACCTTACTCTCGGAGAGCCACTCGTTGATCTTGATCCTGTCAGGGTTGCCCACGGGACAAGCGATGTTGGCTGCTCCCAACGTAGGCACGGTCAGACGCCACTGGTCGTCACGTCCGACGCGACCGATGGACAGGTCGGGCAGTTGTCGACCGAACTGGACAGAGTCGATGAGAGTACCGTCCGCCGCGTACAGATACAGTGCGTCTCCCTGGTCGGCGAGCGCAAAGCCGAGCTGCAGGCCCGGCGACGCAGCATCCGCATCGGCATACAGAACCAGTCGCTCGTCCGGCACCATGATCGCACCGGCAGGGAAGATAAACTTGGCCGGGTTGTTGGGATCATTCGTCATCGTCATGCCAGACAAATCGAGGGGGCTCGGGCCGTCGTAGTATAGCTCAACCATGCCGGGATGGCTGTCACCATTCGCGACCGCCGAGACATTGTGGGCCAGAACCTCGTTAATCAGCAAACGCGAGTAGGTATCGTCAACCGTCCAGGTGGACGTCGTCACCACCGCGTCCTGCCCCAGCAAAGGATCATTCTGATCGAAGCCGGCATCGTTCCTGCCGATCACGTCGACGTAATGTGTGCCGTTGGCGAGCCCGGTGAGCTCGATCGGCGTGTCCATAGGTGTCTCGTCACTCCAGGCGCCGCCGTCAAGCCGCCAGCGGTACTGGGTGAAGCCCGAACCGAGAGGGAAACCAGCCTCCGGAATGCCGCTGCCGGTGCGGTTCACCCCGACGGTGAGAGTCGCGCTCGTGTGGCTGGTCGTGCCGGCGGGCTCGCCCGAGACCGAGACCCCCAGCGAAATGTCGCTACCACAGTCCGTGCCATTCGGGCCGATACCGCGTGCGGCCGAGCCCGGCCGGAGGCTGAACCACTCGCGCATGACCTGCGCCTCCTCCCAATTGGTGAAGTACGTTTCAGAGACCTGCGGGATGTACGTGAGTTGTGGGTCCACGACGATGTTCCCGCTGCCGGGACCATCCCACGGCATGGGCAGAATGTTGTCGTTCAGAGTAACGGTGGTTCGATTGGGGTCGTAGTTGCGAATCAATTGTTCCGCATCCACGATGATATTGCCTTCCAGATAGGCGCCGGCGCCAAACGTCGTCGGACTCGGGGTGGTGTCGCGCACGGCCACCACGCCGGACGCAAAATCCTGTCCTCCCTCTTTGGTCGTATGGACGATGGTGTTGTTGATGAGGGTGTAGAAGTTGCCCTGCTTGGCCGTCGCCGTATTGTCGCAGTCGAAGATCAGGTTCCCCAGGATCGTGATCTCCGAGGTACGACTGCTATCGTTGCCGCCCGAGATCGCCGCAGAGCTGTCCGGCGCCCCGTTGCGATGGCTGTGCAAGAAGATATTACCCTCGATCCAGGCATCCGTGCCGTCGAGGTCCAGGATATCGTCACTTGAGCCGGTGAACACGTTGTTGTAGTACTGAATGACAGGCTGGTCCTGGTCGCGATTGCCGCCGGTAAAATCCATGACGTCGTCGTAGCCATTCGTGTGGCCAAAGAAACAGTCGCGCACGATGCCGTAGCCGCCGGACTTGATGCCTCCGGCGCCATGAACCAACTCGAACGACCCGGTGCCCGTCGGGAAGTAGCAGTGGCTAAGGAGGAAGGAGCTGATGTCGAGCGAAACATACTGATGTGTGGTCGTGCCGAAGGTGGCGTGGTCGAGATACAGCGTGCCGCCATCGACCTCGATGCAGGTCCTGCCATTGCCCTCGAAGTACACATACACCAGGCGTGTTTCCGGGGAGCCAGGCGAGCCACTAATGGTCAACCGACCCCAACTGGAACTGGAGTCGGGCGGACTGGTGAAACGAATCCCTTGCGTCTCGGTGCCTTCGGCTAGGATGCGTCCCCCATTGGCCGCCGTGATGTTGACCCCCGAGCCGAGATACACTGTGACACCAGGCTCGATGGTCAGCGTGCGTTTGTCCGGAATCGTGAGACTGCCAGTGAGCTGGTAGGGACTGCTGGCGGCGGTCCAGACCTCATCCGCCCCCAGAGTGCCGCCGGCCTTCGTCGTTGTGGACTGGACGCGATACCCAGCCGCATCGGCAGCATCAAAAGCATGGACGGCCGCACAAGATGACAATACGGCGAAAACACAGAAAGGGAGACTTCTCATCGAGGTGTGCATCATGAACCTTACTTTCCGGCTGCCTGCCTGACGTTGTCTTGACAGACAGCCACCCAAACTCCTTGCTAAGAACACCCCCAGCCGACGGTCACGCTCAAGACAAGTTTAGCAGGAACATCTGCTCGCGTCAATAGTCCATGGCAATTCGTTACTGGCTGGTGGTGCGAGAGTTTAGCAGAGTCCTGCCTCAGTTCTCATCATACGCTCATCTTCCGGCCGTTAGTTTTCCACGGAGAGCATAGGGGAATGAGTGGGCTGCCCCGGGGGTGGGCGTCCCGGCATTGCTGATACGACCCGCACGCAATCCTGTCTTAGCGGATACGTGGCAATGGTCTCAACCCGATCCAAGCGGCCCGAGATGCCAGAGCAAATCAGAACCATGGTCGGTATGCCTGATACCGGATACGTTTTCGAAGAGCGAAGACGCGCGGCATCAAATCGGGGATTTTGCCTAATGCATCTTGGGGGTTCCAGCCCTATGCTCACGTGCGTGAGAAGTGGAACCGGGGACGACTCTGCGGAAGGCCGGATGTACCTTTTCGGGTAGAATTGGAGGTCACTATGAAACGTTGTTCTCTCATCCTGAATGTCGCTGTCCTGCTCGGGCTTCTGATAGGCACCGTGTCGACACACCCTATTCACGCGGCCACGCCGACCGAACCGGCCGCCGATACAGGTCCTTTGCAGGTGCTGAAGACTCTCAAGGTCGGCGGCACGGGCGGATGGGACTATCTGACCGTGGATCCGGCCGCGCAGCACTTGTACGTCTCGCATGCCACGCGGGTTATGGTCCTCGACCTCAAGGAAGGCACGCTGATCGGTGAGATTCCCGACACCCCCGGCGTCCACGGCATCGCCCTGGTCCCGGAACGCAACGAAGGCTTCACTACGAACGGCCGGGCCAATAGCCTGACGGTCTTCGACCTCAAGACTCTGAAGGCCCTGCGTCAAATCCCCGCCGGCCGCAACCCCGACGCAATTACGTATGACCCGTTTACCAAGAAAGTCTTCGCCTTCAACGGCCGCAGCGGCGATATCACCATCGTGGATACCACCGCCCCCGACGAGGCGCCTGTGACGCTACCGGTCGGCGGCAAACTGGAGTCCGGTGTCAGCGACGAGGCCGGCCACATCTACGTCAACGTGGAAGACAAGAGCGAGATCGTCGCCGTCGACAGCCAGGCGAACAAGGTCCTGGCCCATTGGGCCATCGCTCCCGGCGAAGAGCCGACCGGCCTGGCCATCGACCGCGCGCATCATCGACTCTTTGCCGGCTGCGGCAACGAGATGATGGTCGTCGTCGACGCCGAGCAAGGCAAAGTGCTGACCACGGCTCCCGTCGGAGCGGGCGTGGACGGGATCGCTTTCGACGCCACGCTGGGTCTGATCGTCACGCCCAACGGACGCGACGGCACGCTGACGGTCGTGAAGGAAGACCCGGCCGGCACGTTCAACGTGGTGCAGACGCTCCCGACCGCTCGCGGCGCACGCACGATCACGACCGATCCGACGACTCACGAGTTCCTGCTGCCCTGTAACGTCACCACCGAGGGGACCAGCGAGTTCTCGGTCTTGGTGGTAGGCGTGCCCGAATAGAACCCGGTGCTCCACAAAGGTCAACGTTGCCCAAGCGGAGAGGACGCAAGGTCGCGCCCCGGCTCCATCGGGTGGCTCGGGCCTCAAGTCGCGTCCCGCGCTATTCCGGACCTTTGGACAGCAGAGTGCCGTATATGGTGTACTCGATCTCCATTTGCTTGCCGTTCTCGTTGTAGGTGACATTGTATATCGGTTTTCCGTCCTTCCACTCCCTCTTCATTTCTATGATTTTGGCCTCGGCACTCTCCTTTTCGGCTGCGGCCTTCACTGCGGCCGGTAGTTGATCCATGGTGATCGTCTGTGCGTTGTCTCCCTTCCCAGATACGGCGTATCCTGCGCCTGTCATACGCCAACGAGGCCACCCAGAACGCCGCCCCATCCTCGCGAGAGAAAGATGCTTACGTCGCCACAGCGCGAGGCTGGCTTGTGGCCCCACCACCGGTCATAATGCCTCGTGAACTGCCGCCCGTCACTCTGTGAAGCCGTGGAGAAGGCTCCATGGGAGAGAACCTTGATGTCCTCAACACCGCCGCCTCACTGCTCATCCGAGCCGCTCTGCTGGCCGCGCAATTCTCCGGCCAGTACCAGTTGCAGGTTGATTCGACGGTCACGACCTTGAGATGTAGGCTAAACGGCTCCAGCGACTCCAGAATAAGCGGCAACTGGTTCGCCAATCGCCGTTTGAACAACGGCTTGTCCCGCCCGTCCGTGATCACGTGCATTGCGTTGCTGGAATGAAGATCGACACCACAGAATAGTGTTTTCCTCATCTTTGGGCTCCTTTCGTGGAACGCTGGCGATCCTTCAGCTGCCCCCACGGACAGCTCTCTGAATCCCCAGTGTATGCTGCTTCAGCCAAGGAACCCTATATGCTTACCAGGTTTTCGCGGAGACCCGACTCACCGCCTACCGCCTGAAGATCGCGGCGCAGTCTGTGGTCGTGCGTGGCCCCCGACCTCTCGACACGGCCGGAGTCTACCCATGCGCGCTGTGGGCCCGAGGCCTTCGGCTTTCAGCCAATTGAACACGCGAAAGCCACGGGGCCCTGCCACACCGGCCCCGAATGTGCCGCCCCCTGGGAGAGCTTGCACGCCGAGATTTGCCGACTCAAAGAGGTCCCATCCGCGCTTGACAGGTACATACGGCGCTGCCAGCTATTGTGTATCCAGGGGCGGATAGAAGCTGGCGACAAGTTCGAGGTCCAGGACCAGGTCGCTGGAAGTCGCGGAGGCCTGATGGACTTCCACGGCAATGACATTGTCGCCGGCGACCAGCTCTCGGACCAGATCCGGCCCGACCGGCATCGAGACAAAGGCAGATTCCTCCGCGCCGTCGAGGGCACGCGTAGCCAGCGAGGAGTAGCTGATGACCCCACCCACGGTGGTCCCGCTGTCGATGTTGGAGCGGCCGACTTCACTGCCGTTGATGTAGATGACCGCTCCGTCGTCGCGCATGAGATTCAGCGAAAGTGCTCGCACGGCGTTGGGATCTGTCACCTGGAAATGATGGCGGAAGTATACCGTCCGCGTCCGGTCTGCAGACGAGCCTTGTTCGGCCGAGCTAAGGGTCGTGCCCAGAGCGATGTAGGCACCTGACGCGCCGACGCCACCGAAGCCGATAGGCGCCGTCTTGTTCTTCACCCACGGGCTCTCATCGTAGTCCAGGGCGCGCCAGTCGCCGACAGGTTCTGCTCGCTGGGCCTGATACATCCAGTTGGCGGCGCCTTGGGGAATCAGCACTTCGTCGGGCGGGGCCGGCGGCGTAGCGATGAATCGAAGCTCGCCGCCGGTCACCTCGGCGTTCTGCGGCTGGCTCAGCGCCAGACGAACCACCTCGAACGCGAGACTTGCAGGCAGCGGCAGGTCCAGGACCTTCAGTGTCTCACCTGGATCGAACGAGATCGTGCCCTCCATGATCGAACTCTCCTTCGAGTCCGGGACGGCGATCGTGCCGGTCAGAGAGTAGTGCACGCTGACCGGCTTGGAGCTGAACGTGCTCAATCGCACATCGAAGAACTCCGGATACTCGACCAGGGACAGCTCGCTCGGCACTCCCGTGATGGCGATGCCGACGTTGCTGTCGGGCACGGGCATGAAGGCGTTCAGCAGCTCGCCGTCCTGGGCCGGATTCCAGACAACGTTAGCCGGATGGTAAGCGCTGGGCTGAGTGAGGTAGTTGCCTTCAATGGTCATCCGGTCCGTGCGATATGTCCACGAGTTCCACTCGTATCCCCACACGTCGTGGAAGCTGCTGTAAAGGCTCAGGCTGTTTCTCGCTGTGATGTGTCCGCTGTAGTTCGTGAACGTGGGCGATCCATAATTGTCGCCGCTGCGAATGCCCACCAGGCAGCCCAGCATCAGACAGTGATCCGCGGCGACCATCGGGCCGCCGAATCCCTGCTCCAGTCCTTGGCCGCAATGGAAGAACACGGTGTCTGTGCTGTGTGAATCATGCCCGGTGGTCGAGGGCGAGAAACCTTCGTGGATGCAGTTCTCGATCCAGCAGTGGTTCACCTGGATTTGGCCGTCGCAGGAATCTATGCCGTCGTCCTTGGTCTGGGCAAAATTGCATCGTTCCAGTGTATACAGTCCTCCGCTGCCTGGGATCAGGTAGAGGCCGTCGTTGTCGCTGTCCACAAAATTGGTCGTGGCGTCGGGGAACTCCAGGAAACCACAGCGTAGAGCAATGAAGGTCCCTCCGGTCAGCTCGCCGCCCGTGGTGGCGCGCTGGATAAGGCAGTCGGTCAGATTAAGCGTGCCGCTCTTGAGATGAAAGGCCTGGCCGGCCGATTGCACCAGAAAACAGTCGGTCAAGGTGGCCTGTGCCCCTTTGTCCACCAAGATGCATGCCTCTTCCCGGCAGTGCACCGAGTAGCCTCCGTGTGTATTGAACCAAGTCTGGTCGGCGCCGCTGCCCGTGAAGATGGCGCCTGTAGCCATCAGGCGCGAGCCGGCGGTGGTCTTGAGCCGAATACCGCCCCAGGGCTGGGCGGGCGATTGGGGTGTAAACACGACCGGCTGTGACAGGCTGCCTGAGACATTCAGGACGCCGCCATCGACGATGATCTCGACACCAGGGGCGAGTTTGACCACGCTGCCAGGGCCAATGTTCAACGCGGCCCCCGAGCGGACTGTGAGGTCGCCCGTGACGCTGATGCGGGCGTTGGAACCCCAATCCTCAGATCCGATCGTGCCGCTCTTGATCGTCCAATTCGTCGTGTTCTCGACGTGTATCGGGGCTTCCGCAGCCAGCGATGCGAGCCAGCCGTCGTAGGAGCAGTCGCCTGCCTCCACGATACCGGTCAACAGCACCGAGCCCCAGCCGCGATGGAGCCCCAACGGTGCCGAGGCAAAGTGAGACGACTGTACGGTCCCGTTCAGCCACAGAGGTTCTCCGGAGCCATCGCGCAGAAAAGCCACGACAGGGACAGCCAGGCCTTTTGGGTACTCCGCCGGGGCCACAATGGTCAGAGTTGCACCGACAAAGGCTGACGGCGCATCCGCCACGATCGGCGGCGGCGTAAAGCTCGGGATGCCGTCCTCCGTAGAGATCCGTTCGGAATTGCGGACAATGAACCGGACTAGGAGGCTCTCTGTCGCCCCGCCGTGTGAAGGCCACTTTTGGACGGCCAGTTCGTGGTACTGTATGCTGTTGATTGTGATCGGCACACCGACGTACACGGGTTGTCCATCCACCGTCGCCGTGGTGTTGTAGCCCGACTCGGCGACCACTGTAAACGTGACCGAATCGTAGTACCGGGCCTTGTCCTGCAAGCCATCGACGGTGATAGCCGCCTGTGCGGCAAGACACGGCACCAGACACAGCAGACCGAGGGAGATCCTCATAGTCACCTCCAACCTACGCATGAGATCGTAGTAGCTTGTTGGCCGTCATGAATTGATTTGGCCGGAATAACCATGTCCCCATCTCATTCTATTGTCGTCAAAGGCCACGCGTGTCTCACGGTCTGCCGGGAGTTGGGGGTGCGGCGTGCCAACTCGCG
>CAZGRF010000117.1:0-9259 GCA_964527825.1 uncultured Pirellulales bacterium | reverse complement strand
ATGCCGGTCCATTTGTATGGCCAGATGGCGGACATGGACCCGTTCATGGAGGTGGCGCAGCGGCATGACCTGGCCGTTATTGAGGACGCGGCCCAGTCCATCACGAGTACCTACAAGGGGCGAAAGGCCGGCAGTATCGGCACGGCAGGATGCTTTAGCTTCTTCCCCAGCAAGAACCTCGGCGGCATCGGCGATGGCGGCATGGTGGTCACCAACGACCAGCAGCTTTACGAGCGGATGATCGTCATGCGCGACCACGGGCAGAAGCCGCAGTACTACTACCATTATGTCGGCGGCAACTTCCGGCTCGATCCGCTTCAGGCCGCGGCGCTGTTAGTGAAACTGCCGCACCTGGAGAATTGGTCGCAGGCCCGGCGGGAGAACGCGGCCTACTACAACAAGCGATTCGCCGGCACCGCGGTCCGGGTCCCATACATCAGTCCCGACTGCAAAACCATCTACAATCAATACTGTATCCGCGTGCCGCACCGCGATGAAGTCGTCGCCCATCTGCGCGAGAAGGGCATTGGCTCGGCGATATACTACCCCGTGCCGCTGCATCTGCAAGAGTGCTTCACGTACCTTGGCTACGGGCCAGGCGATTTCCCCGAATCAGAAAAGGCCGCCCAGGAAATCATGGCGCTGCCGATCTATCCCGAACTGACCGACGAAATGCAGGACGCCGTCGTCGATGCGGTCCTTGAATCTCTCGGCTGACACGTCGTCCCGCGCCATGCGACAACCTGAGTACGATTCAACCAGCCGTTATACTGTCTGCGCCGGCAAGCCGGCATTCATGCCACATGCTGCAAGCTTATAAGGCGATGCAGAACATCCTGAAAAGAGTGTTCGATATTGTGACTGCTACGACTTTGCTGGTCGTCTTGTCGCCGGTCTTTCTCATTATTGTGGTGGTAATCAGACTGGGCAGCAGGGGACCGGCGCTCTTCCGACAGCAGCGCGCGGGCAGGAACGGTGTGCCGTTCACGCTGTACAAGTTCCGCACGATGCGGTCCGATGTTGACCCGTTCGGTCCCAGTCCGAAGTCCGGCGTCGATCCGCGTCTGACCGGCATCGGCAAGTGGCTGCGCGAGTGCTCCCTTGACGAATTGCCGCAATTGGCTAACATAATCAAGGGCGACATGAGCTTCGTCGGTCCCAGGCCCCTCTACGTTTCCCAGGTCCAGGAATGGAATGAGCGCCAGAGGAAACGGCTGCTCGTCACGCCGGGACTAACCGGCTTGGCCCAGATCTCCGGGCGAGGGACGTTGACCCGCGAAGAGAAACTCGAGCTTGACGTTCGGTACGTGGAAACGGCCGGCCTGGGACTCGACCTCAGGATCCTCCTCGCTACCGCTACGCAGGTCTTCGGCCGCAAAGGTATCTACGAGAAGAGATACTCCAGGTCTATGGCGACGCGAGGCGAGGACAGGTGAGACCGCAAAGACAGGGGGTGATCTGCTGATGCATAGGGCAACGAACTCAGTTGATGGCTGCAAGTACCTAACGTCCGTCGAACAGGTTCCCCAGTTAAACGACCGGGAGAAGCGTACCTTGACGGATGTCACGCGACGATTTGCCTTCCGCTGCAGCGATTATTATCTGTCTCTCATCGACTGGGATGACCCAGATGACCCGATCCGTCGGATCATCATCCCGCGCGTGGAGGAGAATGATGAGTGGGGCCGTCTGGATCCATCCGATGAGAAGACCTACGCGGTGATGCCGGGGCTCGAACACAAATACAATTCCACGGTTCTGCTTCTGGTCAGCAATGTCTGCGAAGGCATCTGCCGATACTGTTTCCGAAAGCGCGTCTTCATCCAGCCGCGCTTGGAATGCCTGCAAGGTGTGCCGGCAGCCGTCGCATACATTGCCGCGCATGAAGAGATCACCAACGTGCTTTTGACGGGAGGCGATCCGTTGGCATTGGCTACGTCGAAGTTGGCGGAGATCATCCGGCAGCTCCGCCAGATCAGCCACGTGCAGATCATTCGCATTGGAACGAGGGCGCCGGCGTTCAACCCGTACCGGATTGTCGATGACCCTCGTCTCTTGGAGATGATCGAGCGGTACAGTACGGCCGAGAAAAGAATCTACGTGATGACCCACTACATCCATCCGCGCGAGTTGACAGACGTGGCTGTCAAGGCGGTCGGCCTGCTCCAAACGGCCGGCGCCATCACCGCGAACCAGACGCCTCTGATCCGCGGCGTCAACGACGATCCAGAGACACTCGCGGATCTGCTGGCCAGGCTGTCCTTCATTGGGGACGTTCCCTACTACCTGTTTCAGTGCCGTCCGGCCTTGGGCAACAGGGCGTACACCGTCCCCATCGAGGCGGGCTACGAGATCATCGAACAGGCCAAATCGCGTGTGTCGGGCCTGGCCAAGCGCGTGCGCTACGTGATGTCGCATGCGACCGGAAAGATCGAGATTGTCGGTAAACTGGCGGACCGCGTGTACTTCAAGTATCATCGTGCGGCCGACGACAAAGACAGCGGTCGCTTTCTGGTCTTTGCCAGCAATCCCACCGCTCACTGGCTGGACGATTACGAGGAAGTGACCTGCGATTACCCGCGCGATCTTCCCTATCGCAGCCACGGTCCGGAATAAGGCTCAGGCGGCACTGTGAATAGAGAGAGACATCGTCCTGCCCTGGCAGTGCCATCGAGGGCATGCGAAAGAGTCGCTGGAGGTGTGTGAGCATGTTGGACAAGAGGTTGGCACTGCTCGTGCTGGTGCTGACGTGCAACGGGGTCGGCCGGGCATTGGAGCCCAACGAAATCCTGGTCATAGCTAATGCGGAGTATGCGGCCTCGGTGCGGCTGGCGCGGTATTATTGTGAGAAGCGCGGTCTGCCGCCGGAGCGTGTGGTGCCTGTTTCTCTGGGGCCGGCGTTACGCGACTCGATCAGCCGGGACGATTATGAGAAGCGGCTCGCAAACCCCATCCGCCGGATCCTGACGACGCGCCCGGACATGGCGGGCATCAAGTGTCTCGTGACGACCTACGGGGTCCCGTTTCGGGTCGGCCAACGGGGCCCGTTGCCCGGATCGGAAGCCCGGCTCAAGGAGCTGCGCCGCCTACTCCAGCAGGAAGAGGAAGCGGTCGGAGAGTTGGAGGCGAGAGGTCTGAGCGACTCGCCCGAACACGACGCGCGCGTGCGTCGCAAGACTCTGGCGCAGATGGAGATCAACCGCGTCATGGGAGCGGAGACCGGCGCGTCGGTAGACAGCGAGCTGTCCCTGGTTCTGTTCGGTCCCTATGAGCTCTATCGCTGGCAGCCGAACCTTCTGCGCACCTACGGACCGCACGCGATCAAAACACTGATGGTCTGTCGCCTCGACGGCCCGAACTACGGGATTGCCAAAGGGCTCATCGACAAGGCCATCGCCGCTGAGGCAAGCGGACTAGCCGGCAATGCGTACATTGACTCTCGCGGTATCGTCAACGAGACCGCGTACGGTTACTACGATCAATCCCTACGGGATTTGGCGCTGCTGACCCGGTCGCAGACGCATCTGCCGGTCACGGAAGAAACCACCGGCGGGCTATTTGCGCCGGGCAGTTGCCCCGAGACGGCGCTGTATTGCGGCTGGTACAGCGTGAGCAAGTACGTCGATGCCTTCGACTTCGTTCAGGGGGCCGTCGGCTTTCACATTGCCAGTTACGAGGCCGCGAGTCTGCACGATCCCAATAGCAGCCAGTGGTGCACGGCTATGCTCAGAGACGGGATCACGGCGACCCTCGGACCCGTCGCCGAGCCCTACCTGCACGCGTTCCCGGAACCCAGGGCCTTCTTCGGTGAGCTCTTCGAGGGCAACTGTCTTGTCGAGGCGTTCTATCGTACGAAGCCTTTCAATTCCTGGCAGTTGGTGCTCATCGGCGATCCACTCTACAAACCGTTCAAGAAGGGCTAAGGCTCGGCGCCGGACAACTCAACCTGCTGCTTGGCCTTTCTCTGTGAAGCCAGCCTCAGGGCGAAGATGGTGGCAATCACACCGAGAATGCCGGCCGTCGCGGCCATGATCTCCCAGGCCTCGAGTTCCTTGCCCGAGACGACCGCGCTGACCTTTGTGACCAGCAGCAGCCCCCCCGGCGCGATCAGCGATCTGACGAACCACCCGCGGTCAGGTTTCTTCCACGGAGATGAGTCGGCCATATAACCGATCCAAAGGAGCGTGAACAGCCCATAAGTTATCAGATGAAGCGCCGCATCTGTCACGGGCAACAGATGCGTCAGGTTGGCGCGGGTGAAGATGGCCAAAGTGTAGATGGATGCGCCCGTGACGACCAGAGACGCAGGCCAGAACGAGAAAGCCGCCAATGCCGCCAAGCCTGCCAGTGCTCCGACGGCGTTGGCCAGCAGGTCCTCCGGGTCGGGCGAGCGTCCCGCGACGAAGTACTGTAGAGACTCGTCGCACACGGCGTAGACCATGACGACCAGTAGCACCAACCACGCTGTGGGTCGGCGCCAGTCGGCTCTGTCGGCGGGCTTGAGGGCTGACCAGAACAGAAAGGCCAGAATCATGTAGGTTAGAAAGTGAAGGCTTTTGTCTGACACGTGGGCTTCACGGACGACCTCGGGAATCGGAATGTGGGTCAACACGAATATCGCCGGCCAGTACAGCGCCAAGGCCAGAATCAGCGTTCTCTGTCGTCGCACCATCGCCATGAGATATACCCTGTCGAATCGTCTATCAGTCCCGACGTCGGGTGAAAAAGCCTGTTAGACCCCCGCGATTCTATCAAAGACGCGGGGTATCGGATAGAGACATGTGCACGTGTTCCCTCGGCCGGCGGCAGATTGAATCAGAGTACGCCTGAAGGCGTCTCTCATTTGCGGAATGACTCTGGTGAAAAGAAGGGCAATGCGGTAGAGTATGGTAGCGATGTGGCAGCGTTCATAACCGCCAGAGCGATATTGGAGGACAGAAAGATGAAGGGTCGAACATTCCTCACTGCCTGTCTGGGGTCTTCTCCTGGAAATCTGAGTCTGTTTCTGGTCATTCTTCTCACGACCGCCGTCTGTTGGGGCCAGGAGCCCCAGACGGAGGGACGACGGCGCACGCCGCGAGTCTCTCGCCTCAGGACCGTTCAACTGCCCGAGCCGACCGGGTCGAGTGGCGTCAGCGTTGAACAAGCATTGACTCGACTGCGGAGCCTGACTCCGCCGTCGGATCAACGTTTGCAGCAGCCGCAGGTTGGTCAGCTGCTCTGGGCGGGTCAGGGTGTGGCCATGCCCCGGGCCGGCAGCGTGACCGCGTCTGCTGAAGAGCCTCCGATACGGATCTACGTGGTGTTGCCGGATGGAGTGTACGTCTACAGTCCCGGTCCCCACGCCTTGCAGCAGACCAGTGAGGCCGACGTACGAGGTCCGCTGGCGGCGGCGGTCCTGAACCAGCAAGCCGGACCCATCGGCGGCTGTCAGATCATCTTGGCGGGCTCATCGAGAGATTATTCAGCCCGCTACGGGAACAGGGCCAGAACCGTCATGTTGCTTCAGGCCGGACAGATGGTCCAGAGCATGGAACTCCAGGCGGTCAGCCAGGATCTGACGTTCATTGCCGGCGACAACGTCAACGCCGCCGGCGTCAGGCGAATCCTCCGCTTGTCCAGAGGGCTGGAGCCGCTCTACGTTCTCCTGGTGGGCCAGCCGGCGGCGCAGACGGCCCCGGCGGTGCAACAACAACCCCTCCAAGGACCGCCGAAGAGGGCGGTGCTCATTGTCCCGCAAACGGGATTTCAGGATGAGGAGTTGTTTGCGGCCAAGCGCGGTCTCGAACTGGCTTCCGTCCAGACCGTCATTGCCAGCATGAGAATCGGCGCGGTCACCGGCTCGCTCGGCGGTGTCGCACAATCCGAGTTGCTCCTTGGCCGGGTCCAAGCCGAGGATTTTGACGCCGTCGTATTCATCGGGGGTCCCGGTACGGTGGAGCTCCTCAACAACCGCATGGCACTGGATTTGGCGCGTCGGGCGGCCACACTGAACAAAGTGGTGGCCGCCAGTGGCAGCGCTCCGGCTATTCTGGCGAATGCGGGCATCATCAATGGCGCCCGAGTGACAGGGCTGCTCGCCGAGCGGGACAGACTCCTCTTGGCCGGCGGTCTCTACACCGGTGCGCCTGTCGAGAAGGATGGTCCGCTCGTCACGTCCGCCGGCCCGCTGGTCGTGCCGCAATTCGTCATGGCGATCCTCGATGCGCTGGCCGGGCGATAGACCGGTCGGCGTTTTCGTGCAGGCATTCAGAGGTCGGGCCGCAACCGCAGCCCGACCTTTTCTTTTGGGCGGAGCTACCTCCGTCCGCCTGACAAATCTTGTCCTGGTAGACCCGCAAGGCCTCCGTCGTTGTTATATTGGCGACGAACGTTCGTGTGCGTACGCATAGGGCCGGCCTTATGGAAGACAAGCTGCTTGTTCTTCGCTGTAAACGTGGGAGCCGTCAGGCTTTAGCGCGGATCTACCAGAAGTACAAGACGGACTTGCTGCTGCTGGCGATGGCTTTGCTGAACGACCGAGGTGCGGCCGAAGATGTGGTACACGACGTATTCTTGTCCTTCGTTCAGGGCCTGGATGCCTTTCGCCTGACGGGCAGTCTCAAGGGCTACCTGCTGACTTGCGTGGCTAACCGTGCCCGCAACTGTAACAAGGCGTCGCTCGTACGCAGCAAGGTTCGACCGGGTGGCGGCTGGAGTGCCGAGCCGGCTGAAGGGACGGCGCCGCCGACCCACGACTCGGCGCTGGAATCCCTGGTGTGCAACGAACAGCTTCAGTTGCTCGGCAACGCCCTGAGCGAACTGCCGTTCGAGCAGCGTGAGGTGATCGTGCTGCACCTGCACTCGACGATGACGTTCGGCGCCATCGCGAAAGCTCGCGGGATTTCTTCGAACACGGCTAAGAGCCGCTACCGATATGGACTCGACAAGCTGCGGTTACTGCTCAACGGTGAGGCAACGAGATGAAACCGGCAGATGAGATAAAACGACTGATACGAGAATCTGAGATTACTTCCGGTCCGGCGGCGGACGAGCGCATCGTGGGCGATGCCCTGGACCTGTTGGAGAAACGTCGCACGAGTGGGACGGCTCGTCCCCATCCGGCGCTGTGGAGAATAATCATGCAAAGCAGAATAACGAAATTGGCCGCCGCGGCGGTGATCGTGGTCGCGGTCTTCGTCGCCGTGCATTTCCTCGGCAATCCGCTGAGTCCTACGATGACTTTTGCCAGTGTTATCGAGCCTATCCTCAATGCTAACACCGCTGTCCTGGACATTGTCATCGGCGAAGAAGGGGAAGGCACGCCGGTCATTCACGACATGATCATGGGCTCGCGCATCCGCAGGACGGCGCCTGCCGTAGACGATGACGTCAGTATCATCGACCTCAAGGAGAGCAGGATACTCGTGCTTTCCCAGAAGAAGAAAGTGGCCCAGTACATCAGCATGAAAGGATTGCCTCCCATCCCCAATTACCTGGAGCATCTGAAGAACGTTGTCAAGATGCTGGAGGACACCTCTCAGTTTGCGATCGAAGACTTGGGTGAGCAGGAGATCGAGGGCCGCATGCTGACCGGCTTTCATGCCAAACATCCGAAAGTCGACATCACGATGTGGGCCGATCCGGACACGGGACTTCCCGTGCGGATTGAGCAGAAGGAGGGGCAGATGTTGGTGATCTGCAAGAACGTGCAGTTCGACGTGCCGATGGAAGAGGCATTGTTCAGCATGGAGGTGCCCGAGGGGTACACGCTGCGTGAGGAAAGCACGCTCGATTTGTACGGGGGCACGGAAGAGGCTTTTATTGAAGGGCTTAGGCTTCTGGCCGAGACGTTCAATGAGGGTCGTTTCCCCGACGGTGTTTCCGTGGAGGACTACCTCAAGCAGGCGCCGGGCATCGCGAAGCAGGTCGAGTCCATGAATTTGTCCGATGACGAGGAAGCTGCCGTGGGCACGACCGTGCAGAACTTCTTGCTCTTCACTCGGATCTTCCAGGGCGAGGGCAAGTGGTACTATCGCGGTCAGGGTGTCACGCTGGGCGAGGCGGACAAGGCGATCTTCTGGTATCGGCCCAAGGGCTCGGCTACCTATCGGGTCATCTATGGCGACCTGCACGTCGAGGATGTACTGCCGGAGGACCTGCCTGAGCCGCTCGATGCCGATGATGTGGCCGGCCTGACCGCCGGCTACGAGCAATGGTCCGACCCCAACTTCGTCGGCACCCAGGCCGACAACTGGACCGTATGCGCCTCGGGCCGGATTGAGGTCGAATCCGAGATCATCCTGGCCAAAGGACCCGAGGCTGATGCGAATGTCCCCGTCATGCTGCCGTATCCGTCGGGCGTGATGACCTCCGTGACCCAGGGAGATACAGAAGTGCCCTTCACGCGCGCCGCCGACGGCCCGTACACGGTTCAGTTATCGCTGGATAAGCTCCTGGCCGGACAGCGCAAGTTCGTTTGTCGGTGGCAGTTCTCGCTGGGCGAGCTTCCCCAGAAACAACACGAGGACCTGGAATACTACGAGGTCAAGCTCAATACGCTCATCCCGGTCACGTCGTACTCGCTGACGGCCAATCTTGCGCCCGACAGCGGCTTTGAATTCAGCATCGCCCCGTCGCAGAGCTACCTGACGCTGTTCTCGAAAGACAACGCCGATGGCGAGACCCAGTTCGGCACCTGCGGCCTGCCCATCCGAAAACGCAACTGACCGGTAGGACTGCCTCACACTTCCAGGCCGGGTGCCCGACCCGGCCTTTTTCATGCGCGCCGCCGGGAGCTTTCCCTATGCCGGCCTTGAAGGTGCGCCGGGAACCGAGTATAAACCTGTCGGAGTCTATCGCGATGGTTTTGGGCCGTTACCGTGAAAACATGCCACAAGATAATCATCGGTGATTCAAGGTGTATGGCGGAGGTGCCGGACGAATCGGTCCACCTCGTCATCACGTCGCCTCCGTACTGGCAGCTCAAGGACTACGGCGACGAACGCCAGATCGGCTTCGACGACAGCTATGAGGACTACATCAACAACCTCAACGTCGTTTGGGCACGATGCCACAGGGCGCTGGAGAAGGGCTGTCGGCTCTGCGTCAACGTTGGCGATCAGTTCGCGCGCTCTGTCTACTATGGGCGCTACAAGATCATCCCCATCAGAACGGAGATCATCAAGTTCTGCGAGACCATCGGTTTCGACTACATGGGCGCCGTCATCTGGCAGAAGGTCACCACCTGCAACACGACCGGCGGCGCGACCATCATGGG